>CAYZXF010000411.1:0-2200 GCA_964482355.1 uncultured Anaerolineaceae bacterium
CTATTGAACGCGCTTGCTCCCCATTCCAGCGCGATCCTGATCGATCCTATCTTCGGCGCAGCTCCCGCTCTCAGCGGTGGTCACATTTCCGGCACGCAGGGATTTTTGGTGAGCCTGGAGGCAACCGGCTACACCGATGCCGAGGGTGACCGGGTGACCACGGTGGCCGATGGTTGGGGCGTAGACAAAATCAAGCGCATGGGCGCATCCGCAGTGAAGATCCTGCTTTATTACAATCCCGGCAGCGCAACGGCTGAGCAGCAGGAGCAGTTCATCATGCAGGCGGCTGAAGATTGTCGAGTGAATGACATTCCGATGCTAGTTGAGCCGATGACCTACAACATCGTCGACGGGCCCAAGAAGGGAACAGCTGAGTTTGCAAAGCTCAAACCCGAAATGGTCATCGAGACCGCCCGACGGCTCTGCCCTCTGGGGATCGATGTACTGAAGGCCGAATTTCCAGATGACCCAGACTTCGAGAGCGATGAAGCGAAGATGGCCGATCACTGCAAGCAGCTGACCGAGGTGGCCGAAGTACCATGGGTGTTGCTCAGCGCTGGTGTCGGTTATGACACCTTCAACCTGCAGACCAGGCTAGCTTGCGAGAACGGCGCTTCCGGATTCCTCGCGGGACGCGCCATATGGCAGGAAGCTCCGGGGCTTCCTGAAGCGGACCAAGAACCGTTCTTAGCTGAGACAGCCGTCGGCCGTCTCGAAGAACTCACCTCCATTGCAAACAGCAGCGGTCGACCCTGGGCAAGCGTATATTCCGGTGAATTGAAAGCCATTGATGTCGCAGAGGGATGGCAGCTTCGGTATTAGGAGCTAAATCGCACGGAAGCTTCTATCAGAGTTCCCGCTTAACCTCAAATTTACAACGTCCCACGCCCCATATACCCCATTAAGCGAACACTCCTGTAGTACTGGGCTCTGGGACCAAAGCACAAATTGCGCCTTCCGGTTCGCCCGCTACAATTAGCTATGGAATGCGTAGTTGTCCGAATTGCTCAGAAGAGATTCAAGACGATGCGGTCTTTTGCCGACATTGTCATACCAAGCTTGATCCGTCGCCCACGCTCACGTCGATGCGCAAGTGCCCATACTGCGCGGAGTGGGTCGAGATCACTGCCGACCAATGCAAATACTGCGGTCAGGCCCTCCTGGCCGCAGACTCGGCTCACGCCGCTCCCTTCGTAGAGACCAGCACATCCCCGGATGATTTTGCCCAGACGCTAAGACAGAGTCTGCTCGACGACGATTCTGAAGAGGCGGCTGCGATAGCCGCTGCGGCGGCGGAATTCATTGCGGAAGATCCAGGAGCACCGATTGCTGGTGTCGAAGATGAGGCCGTCGAAGAACCAACGGCCGCGTTTTCCGATTTCGGAAACGCAGACTCAATTTACGATGAACCGCAGTCAGAGCTTCGCCGCTCGATGTCCGACGATCCACAAGATGAAGCGATGCCTTCGGCGGAAGCAGAGCCGCAATCAGAGCCTGGTCGCTCTCTGTACGATGAGCCATTCGAAGGTCCACTGTATGAGAGTTTCTCAGATGAAGCTGAATCCACTTCCTCCGAAGAGCCTCAATCCGAGCTTCGACAATCGCTAACCGATGAGCCGGATATGGCAGCTGACCAGGGGCCGCTTTACGACGAGCCGCAATCCGACCTTCGGCAGTCGCTTTACGATGAACCGGTCGAGACATCCAGCCGTTACGATCCAGGAGAGGGTGGTACGGAGTATGTCGAGCCCATCGCGGGAACTGCTGGATCAAGTCTCTGGATGGCCGGGGCGGAAGATGAAGATGATGAACCAACCCAGGACGGGACAGGAGCCCTCAACGCCGGCTCTGGAGAATTCGGGAGATCGGTCACAGGAACCGAAGGCGTAAGCGAACTGCGGGCAGATGTTTCGGGCCCTCCTGGAAAACTGCGTCGCAACGCGGGGAAGGTTGCAAAAGTTGTGATAGTCCTTGCGCTAATAGGCTCAGCAGCCGCAGGGCTTTTCGTCGCTCTCTTTGGCGCTGATGGATGGGGCGTCTTCGCACTCTCAGAGGGTTCCTTAGGCGCGGTAATCTCTGATGCCATTGCCACCGACATCCCGGCGGACACACCGATCCCGCTGCCCACTTCGACCCTGCGGCCAGCGGCAGTGCTGCCCACAGAAATCAAGGACCTGCCGGAGGAAGTCGGCACTCCCTC
>CAYZXF010000412.1:0-2720 GCA_964482355.1 uncultured Anaerolineaceae bacterium
CGCGGTCTTGATTCCTCTTTATCAAGAGGATGGCGATTGGAAACTTCTTTATACACGCCGAACCGATTCGGTGGACGTACATGCCGGACAGGTCTCATTCCCCGGCGGCCAGATTGAGGACGCCGATGTTTCGATCGTGGCGACTGCGCTTCGGGAAGCCCAGGAGGAGATCGGGCTGAACCCGGAGGATGTGGAAACCCTCGGCCAACTCAATCCGCTTTTCACGGTTACGCAATTTTTGGTAACGCCGATAGTTGGAGTGATCCCGTGGCCCTATCCGCTCCGAACCAGCCCGACGGAGGTCGCCCGAACCTTTGGGGTCCCGATCAGGTGGCTAGCAAATCCAGGCAATCTCGAGGTGAAGGAGCGAGAGCCTCTGGTTCCCGGGCGCAGCATTCGAGTCTATTACTTCAAGGAATATGAAGGAGAGACGATTTGGGGTGTGACCGCGAAGATCACAGTAAATTTTCTGCAAATGCTGGACGCTGCTAGCCTGCCCAGTAGGTCTGCTGGCTGAGAATCGAATCTGGATTGAAGGCTAGAGGTTCCGACCGAGTTGAATTTTAACTCTCAGATTCTTCCTCGGCCTCCGCTTCGCCCTCAGCCTCTTCCTCGCCTTCAGCGCCCTCTTCCAATTCTTCGCCTTCAGCCAGCTCATCGAGCTCTTCTTCTTCGACGATTTCCTCGATGATCTCTTCTTCCTGATAGATCGGCCGCGCAATTAATTCATCCGGCTCGGTCAAGATGGTGACACCTTTGCCCGCGAATAAATCTGCGACACTTATCAAATCATCAAGATTCTCGAGGGTTTCGAGATTGGCAGTAATTCTATCTGGCAGGTCGGCCGGGAGAGCTTCCACTTCGACCGTAGATACTCCCGTCAGCAGCACCACCCCTGCCGCCTCCGCAGCTGGCGGTTCACCTACTAATTCGATCGGCACCAATGCTCGGATGGTCACGTCCAAGGCAACCTTCAGGAAGTCGACATGCACATAATCACCGCGAATGACGTCCCTCTGTATTCCGCGAACCAGTACCGAGTGTGACTCGTCATCAAAATCGAGTTCGATCAAGGTTGAGCTGCTCGCGCGTGCCAGCAGTCTGGAAGCCTCTCGCCCATCAAGTGCAATTGGCATGGACTCGATACCAGCGCCATACAGCACGCCAGGAAGCTGACCATTTGCGCGGAGCGTCTTCACCCGCTTGCCAATCAGTGTTCGCTTTTGCGCCTTTAGTTTCGGAGTATCCATCAATCGCACCTCAATTTTAGCTGCGCCTGCTCAATAGCCGACTTATCAGTATCAATAACCCACCCGCAATGCCGGCAGCAAATCCCGCCAGCAACGCTCCTCGAGTGTCAAGATAAGTCTGCACGTCGCCGTGAGCCTCCCGCGCCACAAAGATCAGGCTGGGGCTATTGCTCACCCGAATATCCCGCCCTACAACGATTCCGGTCCGGGAATCTTCAATCTCTGCAGTGTTACTAAATACCAGCCCAGTTGTGGATCCCAGGAGCGAAACTTGCTCACCGCGGACGCCTACTGCTCCGGACTGGCGCATTTCAATTCTACCGCCCTGAATGTTCCAGGCACCACCCTGACGCACCTCGACGTGCTTGCCAGTAATGGACCTGGCTCCTCCCTGCGTGATGAGTATTTCGTCCGCTTCGACGTGGCCTATGGTTCCGCCATCGAGATTAATGGTTTCAGCCTCCAAATGCTCTTCGCCTTTATCCATCCTGATCCTCTTCCTCAGTACCCAAGTTGCAAGCCTTCACATCAGGCTCTTAGCCAGGTGAAGGTACTTGGCAGAAAAATTGGGCCGTCCCAACTTCCCGGACGCCCAACGTCCGGCGATTCTAACGGGGAAGGTGAGCCTGGTCAACATGATAGACTCCTCAGTTGCCTTGCGGTTTTCTGGCTTTGGCCCACCGTACGGCTAAGTTTTTTCAAAAGGTGGGTGAATTGAGAATTCTCATAGCGGTCTGGTTCTCCGCCTCCGCCGTCGTCTTCACTCAGTTACAGGTCCCAGGATTTGCCGAAATTACTGAGCCCGGGCAAGGTCAGGCGGTAACTGGGATCGTCACGATTCTCGGAACCGCCAGCCATCCGGCATTTGATAGCTTTGATCTGGCGTTCAGCTTTGACCCTGACCCAACCGACACCTGGTTCCCCATCGGCGAGGCGCTGGATACACTCGTCGTGGACGGTCGGTTGGCAATCTGGGATACGACCCAGATTACGGACGGTGTGTACCAACTTCGACTCCGGGTACATATCGACGGTTCTCCACCATTTGAAACCGTAGTTCGAGATATTCGGGTGAGAAACTATACGCCGACCGAAACACCGCCGCCGGAAGCTGTCACCGCGGTCCCAACCGAGTTGCCAGCCACCGCTGTCGCGCCTCTTGAGCAGGAGCGGCAGGTCCCAGCGGAGGCACCCGATCGCTTTTCTTCCGCGCTCCGTGCCGGCATCTTCCTGGGATTATTTCTGATGCTCGCGACTGCAGCGTACGTGCGTCTGGCTCCGCGAGTGCGATCCTATTCCGGCTATCTGCGGATGAGGCAGCTCCATAAACGTCAGGACCGAGCCCGACAACGAGGCCGAAAACGTGAGTAAGCACTTGATTATCGGATTGGGAAATCCAGGCCGACACTATCGTGGCAATCGGCACAATGCAGGCTACATGCTGATCAATCGCTTACTAGATTCGTATGA
>CAYZXF010000413.1:0-1523 GCA_964482355.1 uncultured Anaerolineaceae bacterium
CGGCACACCGGGAGAGAAGCAAATCGCCAGTGGCTGGATCGCGCGCCATTTGCTCACCGCACCGTGGGAGAACGACTCGCCGTTTCGCGCCATCGGCATGGGCGTCGGGCTTCAGGCCTCCTTGCGTGGCCCGGTGCCGGCTGCCGCCCTGCAGTCGGTAGCTGAATTCCACTTGCCTGGCAACCCGCAAGGAGTTGCTGTGCTGCAGCAAGCGCTCAGCTCGCTTTATGAACTTCCAATGGAGAATCAAAGCTTATTTCAGGGGCTGTCCAACCAGGCCGCAACTACTTTCGAGGCCATGGACCTGCTTCAGGGGCTCGATCCCGATGGCTACCAGCCTGCAAATGGATCGCAATATCCTGAAGACGCGTTCGGCCAGGGGCTGGCCCAGATCGCGCTGCTGGCAAAGGCTGAACTCGGCCTGGAGATTGCCTGCATAGACATCGGCGGGTGGGACACGCACGTCCAGCAGGGTGCGGATGAAGGACGCATGCCTCAGCTCATGGCCTCGCTCGCAAGCGGCATGGCAGCTTTTCACCTGGACATGCGGTCGAAAATGAACGATGTAACCGTTGTGACCATGTCCGAATTTGGCCGACGGCTGGCGGAAAACGGCGGGGGCGGCACCGACCATGGACACGGAGGGGTCATGTTTGTGATGGGTGGTGGGATCCTCGGCGGGAAGGTGTACGGAGAGTGGCCCGGCCTGGCTCCGGAAAAATTGTACGGCCCTGGTGATCTGGCGATCACAACCGATTTTCGCGAGGTACTGGCTGAGATTGTGCAGAAGCGGTTAGGGAACGACCGGATCGATGAGATCTTCCCGGGCTATCGAGCGCGTGGATTTCTTGGGCTGGCTGCCCCGCGCGAGAGCTGATTCGTGCTCAACTGAGCTACACGGTCATCTAATCCTGCCCTCCACACCCAATTCTTGGCACGCACGATCTATTCACAGGGGAAGTGAGGCGTGTTGTAATCAAGGGTGTCAAGCAACATGTCAAGAATTCGTATCGCTTTCGCGATCTCGGCTATGGCCTTGCTGGAGGCGAGCTGCGGAGTCTCAGAAGAGCCGCAGCCCGTTTTGCTCTCCGTGCCTGAGATCGCGCCCCTTTCATTGCCGCCTGTAGTGGATTTGGTGCCTACAGCAGTCCCTGTGCAGACCATCAACTCACCTGGCCTTATGGCCCGTTTAAATTGGCAGGGGGAGCTGGGGGAGCGAACCATCGTTTTCGATACTCCAGAGGCAACAATCAAGCTGCGGCAGGCGGGTTTCGGCTCATTGATCCTGAAACTAGGCGACACGATCGTGCACGTCAATCCGTGGTCTGAGGCAGCAGATTATTCGACGCTACCGAAAGCGGACCAGATCTGGATTACCGATTCACTTCCCGAGCATTTAGATGTGCATGCCATTCGGCAGATCTCCAAGGACTCAACCCAGCTGATCGTGGATCCGGCTTCCGCGCGCTATCTGGAGGGACTACTGTCATTCGTACCTCTGCGGCCGGATTCCCCAATCGTGG
>CAYZXF010000414.1:0-1760 GCA_964482355.1 uncultured Anaerolineaceae bacterium
CGCCGTGCCGTCGTCCATCGGGTGTGCCAGTGGAGCGTTCGGTTGGATCCATCGCAACCCGTGCCGGTCAAGGGGAAGCTCGCGAAAGAATGGCGAAGCCATCCCAAGCGGGTGGATGGCGGAGCACACGTCGTGCTTGAAACCCGGGAGGGTGAGCTCGTCGGTGCGGGTGCCACCACCGATCGTGTCGGCCGCTTCAAATATGACGACGGACCGGCCATGCTGCGCCAGAGCGACGGCAGCCGCCAGTCCGTTAGGGCCTGCGCCGACGATTACAGCATCGTATTGCGTACGTTGCATCGGCGAACCTGTCTGTGGCGAGTGACTATGTGGAAGATCCTCGCTTGAATAGTTGTCGTGTCATCCTTACTGGAAGATTGATCATGCTGCGGAGCGCGGCGTTGTACCAGACGTTCTTAGCCTGTGACCACTGTATTCGGTTGTCAACCAGGGACTTGCGGGTCTCCACCTGCGCAACCACTCCGTAGTGTTCGGCAATCCTGGCAATCACGCTGTTCCAGATTTTCTCCTGTTGTTTGGCCCCGCCCATAAAACGAAAACCAAATTCGAATATCGGATCGTTCGCTCTGGCCAAAGATTGGATCTGCGCTATCGTAGCTCCATCTTCTTCATAGGCGCTGAAGGTATTCCAGCCCGACTCGGGGTGGCCCTCGGGACACATCAGCGTGAAGGATTCGTCGTCACTGTACAACACCATCACACCGGTTGCGATCCCGCCAGGGATTCCAGGAAGAGTAGCATTGATCAGGACAACTTCGCCTGGCTCTACTCCTGTCACGGAGGGGTAAAAACGGGAATTGTCCGGCATATATTCCGGCAATTTCTGTTTCAAGAGACCTACGACATCTTCCGGTGTTACCTCCACATCGGTCAGCCGAACTCGGTAGGTCTTTTGCCAAAGCTGTCCGAAACCTTGGAGCGGGCCAACCACGTGACGGCCCTCGACATTGAGGCTGACCGCTCCACTCGGAACATCAGAAACCTTTAATTTGGATACGGGGGCTGCCCAATGGGCAGCGTCCCGAGATTCGCTCTGATCTACTCGCTCTTCGTTCACCTTCGCCTCCGATCTGTCATTTGCTCAGACTACTGAAGTTTCCTGGCCGCATCATCCAGATAGCAGCCAAAGCACAAGTCCATTGCCACGATTGGCGAGGCGCGTGCTGATCGGTCGTTTGTTACCCGAACTTCAGGATGCTCCGTTGGCTGCGGCCAGAGCTTCAGACTCACTGCCGTAGATTCGGATCGCCTCATTCAAACGCGTCAGCTCAAAGATCTGCTCGTAATGCTCAGTTAGCCCATATGCCGACAGAGTCTGCTCCTGACGGTTCGCACGGATCAGCATGGTAACCAGCAGACCGATGCCGCCACTATTCATGTACTCAAGCCCCTCGAAGTTCAGGATGATGACCTTGGCTCCCTCACTGGTGGCCTTAGTGTAGGCATCCATTAGTACGTTTTCCGCGAAGGAAGTGATCTCCCCCTGAACATCGATGATGCTGGCCGAGTCGGTCGCCGCGCGCACCTCCATCGTTACCTTTGCATCTGTCATTTCCATCCTCCACTAGGCTTTTTCGAGGGCGGCTGCTTCATCCGGAACGATCTGCATGAAGTCTGACAGCCGCGTGATTTCAAAAATATTTTGAAAGTGATCCGTCAGGCCGAATGCGAGCACTTCCTGCTTGTCCTTTCGTGCCTTAGCCAGCAGGCTAACGATCAAAGCAATGCCGGTACTGTTG
>CAYZXF010000415.1:0-1538 GCA_964482355.1 uncultured Anaerolineaceae bacterium
TGAAATCCCAGATCCGGTGCGTGAGATCTATACCATGTGGCGGCCGACCCCCCTCATTCGAGCTCGTCGGCTGGAAAAGGCGCTCGATACGCCGGCTCACATCTACTACAAGTATGAAGGCGGGAGTCCGTCAGGCAGCCACAAACCGAACACAGCAGTGGCTCAGGCTTTCTACGCCAAGGAGGCCGGCATAAATCGACTTGCTACGGAAACTGGAGCGGGACAGTGGGGCAGCGCGCTGGCTTTTGCCTGCGGGCTCATGGATATGGATTGCAAAGTCTTCATGGTGCGCGCCTCCTACGATCAAAAACCCTATCGCCGAGTGTTGATGGAGACCCTGGACGCAGAAGTCCTACCGAGCCCAAATGCGGAGACGCCGATGGGCCAGGCGTTCCTGGAGCAGGATCCGGAACATCCAGGCTCGCTTGGGATAGCGATCAGCGAAGCGGTGTTTACCGCCGGCACCAACGACGATACCAACTATGCACTTGGTAGCGTGCTAAACCATGTGCTGATGCACCAAACTGTTGTGGGTCAAGAAGCGCAAAAACAGTTTGAGATGGCGGACGAGTATCCGGATGTTTTGATTGGGTGCATTGGGGGCGGCAGCAACTTCTCCGGCCTGGTTCTCCCGTTTGTCAGGGAGAAGATCGTTGACGGGAAGGACATGCGGATTATCGCTGTTGAGCCGACTGCTGCTCCAACCTTGACGGAAGGTCTGTATGCCTTCGACTATGGCGACACGGCCCAGGCGGCTCCTATCGCTAAGATGTTTACCCTGGGTCACACCTTTATTCCAGCCCCGATTCATGCCGGTGGCCTTCGATACCACGGCATGGCGCCAATCGTGTCTGGCCTATACGACCGCGGGATCATCGAAGCGGTTGCTGTTTCGCAGCTGCCGGTGTTCGAGGCCGCGGTGCAGTTTGCTCGCACCGAGGGCATCATCCCTGCTCCAGAATCGGCGCATGCGGTGAAAGTGGCGATCGATGAAGCCCTGCAGGCGAAAGAGGAAGGCACAGAAAAGGTGATCGCCTTCAACTTGTCAGGCCACGGGCACTTCGATCTGTCCGCCTATGACGCCTTCAAAAAGGGCGAGCTGGAGGACTTTGGCTTCCCAGCCGAGGAAATCGAGCAAGCAAAACAGCTTTTGCCGGAGGTCGAACTGGCCTGAACCAGGGAAGTTACGAAATACAGAGCACAGGGGCGCCTTCTCGGGCCCCTGACTTCCTTTATAAGGAAGTCAACTGGATTGTGTGGTGAATTGAATCAAATCGTTGTACGATTGCGCGCCATTCTGGACGAGGTACCCCATTTCAACTTCTGAGACTAGTACTGCCGAAAATACAGCTGCTGGTAGCGGTTCCTTTCGGAAGCGCTATCTGTTGTTGCTGCTTATTCCGCTAACGCTGGGGATTGCTCTTGCGGCAATGATCCCCCGCCCCGCGGTGGGTCTGATCTACCTGCGCGATGCGATCCATGCCTTTTCATCGGCCGAGATGATCGCTCAAATCCAATATGCCAGGAAGCAACCAGAG
>CAYZXF010000416.1:0-16561 GCA_964482355.1 uncultured Anaerolineaceae bacterium
GTTCCGCAAATTGCGCTGCGAAGGGAGGCGGCGCGACTGGCGATACATACGAAGCCACCCCCATGATCTGTTCTTGATCCTCATGATGCAGCGCATTCAGCGCCACCTCTTCCATCGTGACCGATCGCCCGTCCGGAGCCCAGGCTTGTGCATTAGTCAAGTCGATCTGCTCCGGCTTGACCGGCTTGCCTCCCTGCTTAGAGATCATGCGGGCAGCACGCACTCGAATGCGAGCAGCGACCTGGTCTGCCGCACCAACCACGGCCGCGCCAGAAATGTATGTTGTGCTGGAAGCATATGCCCCTTTGTCAAAGGGGGTGAAATCAGTGTCGGAGGAGTAGATCACGATGTCATCAAGCGGCACACCGAGCACCTCCGCCGCCTGCTGGGCCAGCACCGTGTCAGACCCGGTTCCCAAGTCCGCTGCGCCGACCAGCAGATTGAATGATCCGTCTTCGTTGATCTTGATACTTGCCCCACCCATATCCAAATACGGAATTGCCGTTCCCTGCATCACGAGCGCCACTCCGATGCCGCGCCGAAGATACGGTTTGCCAGGTACGAGGTGCCAATCTTCCTGACCAAATTTGTCGGCCCAACTGATGGCGGCGATCCCCTGCTCCACGCATTCCTGCAATCCGTTGGTGTTGATGGTCTCAGGGCTTGGTTCTCGGCCCTCCGACCAGGCGGTGCTGAAGGGCTGAAGCTCTCCGGCCCGAAGCGCATTTTTCATGCGAAATTCCAATGGGTCGAGATCAAGCTGTCGTGCGATTTCTTCCATGTGCCGCTCAACCGCCCAAAACCCTTGTGGGACGCCATAGCCACGGTAAGCACCGGAAGGAGGCGTGTTGGTGTACACGACATCGGCATAGAAGCGAATGTTGGGCGATTTGCGGAACTCACCATCGCCTACATAAAGCGCCATGCTTTTGTGGCCGGTGTTCCCGGTCACTGTGAGCGCGTGGCAGCCGTAAGCTCCGGTATCACTCAGGCACTGCATCTCGTTGGCAGTGATTGTGCCGTCCTTCTTGAGGCCGGTCTTCATTGTTATGCGCATCGGATGCCGAGATCGGCTGGCGTGGAACTCCTCGGCACGAGTGAATTCAAAGCGCACCGGCCGGCCAGTGGCGATCGTCAAATGGGCGGCTACATCCTCAATCATTACTTCTTGCTTGCCGCCAAATCCACCCCCGATGCGGGGTTTGACCACGCGGATACGCTTCGGGGGCAGCCCAAGTACAGGCGCCATCTGTCTCCGGACGTGAAATGGAACCTGCGTGCTGGTGCGGATGACCAGGCGGTCGTCTTCATCCCAATAGGTGACGACCACATGCGGTTCGATGGATGCCTGCTGAACCTTGGGGACTTCGTAGGAACGTTCCACAATCAGATCTGCCGCTTCAAATCCCTTGTCAACGTCGCCAATATCAATCCGGATCTTCGCCGCTAGATTACGGCTCGGATCCGACTCATCGAAGTTGACATATTCTGGCTCGTCGTGGATCTGCGGCGCGCCCTGCTCCATGGCCTTGCGCAAGTCCAGGATCGCCGGCAGTTGCTCATACTCGACTTCGATCAGCTCCAGCGCTTCCTCGGCGGCCTGCTCCGTCTCAGCTGCCACCATCGCCACGCGATCGCCAACAAAGCGCACCTTGTTGTCGAGCGAGAACGCGTCGAGCGGACCCGGTATCGGATCTGATTGTCCTGCGGTGGAATACACCACGCGTGGGAGATCTTCCCAGGTCAATACTGCCGCAACACCTGGGTGCTCTTTAGCCTTAGTGGCGTCAATGCTCTTGATACGGGCGTGTGCCAACGGGCTCTTTAAGACTTTGGCGATCAACATCCCGCGCATCTCCAGGTCAGCCGTGAAGGCCGGCTTGCCTTGAGCCAGCTTGACCGCATCGACCTTTGGCGCCGGCTTGCCTACGATTTGGAGTGCCTCGACTTCTGGCACGGTCTTGATACGCGGCATCACACTGGTGCGGGTGGCAAGTTCCGGCCCTGCATCGGATGCGGGCGCAACATCGTCCGGCCTTCCAAACAGCTCGGGAGGCGCAGGGATGGCGCCATCGATCGGTTCGGGGGTTTCTCCACGACGAACAGCTGCCGCGCGCAGGATGGCCTGAACTGGTTTCAGGTAGCCGGTGCAACGGCACAGCACTCCTGATAGCGCCTCGCGAACTTCTTGCTCGCTGGGAGTGGGGTTGTTGTTCAGCATTGACTTCGCAGCCAACACCATGGCCGGCGTACAGTAGCCGCATTGAATGGCGCCCGTCTCAATAAAAGCTTGCTGGATCGGATCCAGGCCACCGGTGCGGCGCCATCCAAGCTCAGGATATTCACCGACCGATTCGATGGTCTGAAGATCTTTACCATCCACTTGGGCCGCTAACATCACGCAAGTATTGACCGGAATTCCATCCACCAGGGCGGTACAGGCTCCGCACTCTCCGGTTTCGCAGCCATGTTTGACGCCAAATACTGCGAGCTGATCGCGCAGTGCAGCCAACATCGTCGTGGAGGACGGAACTTCCAGCTCAGTCGGCTGGCCGTTGAGGCCAAATTCGATCTTCATCGGGCGGGAGCCTTGGAGGCGGATTGACTTGTCATGTAGCTGGAACTGCAAGCCATCGCAAGTGTGAGCATCATTTCGATTCCACTTCGGTAAGCAACCTGGCCACCAATGTGGCGGCCGCGGATGACCGATACTCGGCGCTAGCCCACTGGTCGCCAGCTTCCGCATACATGCTCCGCGCTAAGTCCGCGGCTTCCTTGGCCTTGAGGGCTCTATCGTTTGGCAAAAGACTTGGGTGGGCGGCATACCCGCCGAGCGCGATCCTCACGTGCTTCTCCGACGAATCAACCGCGACCGCCGCGCAGATCTGAGGCCGATCGGCAGGCGAGCGAGCCACCTGCGCGTATTCCAGACGTCCTGGATTGGCAGAGTGGATCGCGGTGATCAGCTTACCGCCGGTTCGATCCGCGCCCCGGTCGAGTGCATCGGAAAGCGAGATGCGATCCCCGCCGGGCGCAAGTTCCAGGTCCGTCCCAAGTGCCAGGAGAACCGTCAGCAGCGGCGATCGACCGTCGCCGGTCACAATCGTTCCAGCTACAGTAGCTTTGTTTCGGATGTTCCAGCCCGCTTCCAATCGGGCGGCTTGTATCAGGGCGTCTGGGAGGCGTGATCCGGCGTCCACCAGGCCCTGAAGAGTCGCAGTCCCCCCGAATTCCAGGAACGATTCGGTGATTTCGATTTGATCGAGCCCCAGATCTTGCAGGTCAACCAGCGCCTCCAGCCCGCGCAGGCCAGCGGTCAGTCGCGTACCGCCGGCAAGCGGTACCCCGTGCTCCAGCAATTCAAGAGCCTCGTCCAGCGTTTGGGGGCGGTGGTATTGCAGGGAAGTCATGAGTCGATTGAGTCGCCTGATGACCTGATTGGCCAGGGTCGTCTCAGACAGAGTTCAGTCCGGATACACCTTCCAGCCCAACGATTCCAGATCGCCTTCGCTGGCAAACGGTTCAGGGTAGTCCACCATCAAGGCTTCCGCTTCGGCTCCCAGAGTCCCATCCGGCAGCCATAATTCAGCGGTAGCTTTCGAAGCTCTCGAGCCCTCGCGCTCGATCCGTCCGACCATTTGCAGCAGCTCACCGGTCGGCACTTTCTTACGATAGCGAATCGTCATTCTCGCGGTCACCTGGAAATTGTTTGGATCCTCCGCCATGGCCACCCTCGTTGCTACCTCGTCCAGCATAGCGGCCACGATGCCTCCATGCACGGTACCTGGATAGCCTTGAAAATGGTCTGACACGGTGGTTTCAGCGTACACCGTGCCGCCTTCATCGTGATAAAAGGCTAATTGAAGCCCATGATGATTTTCGACCCCGCAAACGAAACAATGTTTGGAGTTTGGCTGCTTGTAAAGCTGCTGCTTGGTCTGATGCTGCGAGGTGTGCTGCACGGTGGAATCTGCCATGAATTTCTCCGATGCTTAGTTCAACGGGCTAAAGGTATCCACGAGCAGTTCGACATTACCGCCCACCGGATAAAGGATGGGCGCGGTGGCGCCATGATCGACATATTCCTGGACCTTGGCACGCGCCTCATCCGGCGTTCCTGAGGCCGTGATGCGCTCAATCAACTCGTCGGAAACCAAATGCTTTGCCTTTTGAATCTGTTCACGGGTAGCCGGCCAGCCCAGGATGGACTGGATCTCCGTCACAGTATCCTGCGAAACGCCGCTTGCTTTAGCGATATGCGGCTGCTGAGCCAGGTATTGAGTCAGGAGCTCCCGGCTGGAGTCCATTGCCTTCTCTCGGTCTGTATCAACAGAGCACACGACCAGCTGCGGCCGGTCCAGGTCATCCAGCGTGCGCCCGGCGCGCTTGGCGCCGATTTCCAAATGCTTCAGCGCACCTTCGTTGTATTCAGGCGGAACACAGTAATTCAGAACCACTCCGTCGGCAATCTCTCCTGTGAGCTCCATCATCTTTAGCCCAGTAGCTCCAATCATGATCGGCACCTCGCGTGGCTCTTTGCGACCGTGCACCACGTCCAGCTCAATCCCATCCACGGAATGGAATTCGCCATGGAAGGTGACATTTTCCATATTGAGCAGCCTGCGCAGCAACTCGACCGTTTCCCGCATGGCGCTCAATGGCTTCCGCCTCTCGATCCCCACGCTTCTGGCAAGTGGATCCCACCAGGCACCAATTCCGCAGATCACGCGTCCCGGCGCCAAATCGTCGAGGGTCAAAAAGGTTGCAGCCAGCAGTCCGATATTTCGCGTCCAGTTATTGATCACACCCGAGCCGACCTTGATGCTCTCGGTCACTGCCGCATAGCCTGCCATAGGTACGATGGCGTCCCGAACCAACCTGGACTCGGCCTGCCAGACGGCCTCAAACCCTTTTTCTTCCGCGTATTTGGCGTATCGCAAACCATCGCGAAGGTCGTGTGAATCTTGCAGGTACAAAGCAACCCGATCCATAGCCAATTCCCTACTCCTCAATTAGAGCGATACGGTCCCGATAGATTTCGAGGTCTTCTGGGGCATCCAAGTCCAGGCCGAGGTTCGGGAGCTCGATGATCTCAACTCGAGCGCCGGAGGCCTCAGCGCTTCGGACATGGCGTTCGAAGCTATCTGGCCCGAATCCATATTTTATCGTACCGGGAGGAGCCATCAACAATGCGTTTGTTCCGCTGCGTTTCCGGTCGGGCGAGACAACGACGACCGGTGGGTCATGCGCTCGCCCTACCAGATCCTGGACATCTGCCGCCTGGAGGAGCGGGAGATCGGCAGGCAGGATCAGAACTGCTTCCGCCCGCATTTCACTTGCGACTGCCGTCGCTTGGCTCAAGGCTTTGTTGAGTGATGGGGGGCCGCGCTCTTCAATAACCTCAGCGCCACGTTCTCGAGCAAGTGCCAGAACCGTCGAATCCGCGCTGACGACCAATGTCCGCTCGATTTCGCGGACCTCCGCCAGCTCGCGCAGCGTGTTGAGCAGCATCTCACGGGTCAACTCCACTCGCCCCACGGGGGTGAGCACATCACGGAGGCGAGACTTGCTTTCATGCAGCGCCTTCACCGGGACGATGGCCCAAAGGCTCAAAGCGCCACCTCTAATTCGCCAATGAATTCAAGAACTTCCTGAGCGAGCCGCCTGCGGGTTTCGGGGGAGTCCATCACTGTATGGGTGACGAATGGCTGCAACCCTAATGCGCGAATCGGCTCCGTCCAATCTGCATCCGCCACATCAATGACAAGCGCATCGAGCTGCGGATAGTGCTGGGCGACGGCAAGCGCAGATGGATCAACATTCAAATCCGTAAACATCTTTGCTGCCGGGCCCTTGATGGCTTTTCCTCCAATGATTGGAGATACGCCGATGGTCGCCCTGGCGTGTATTGCTTCGGGAAGTTCAGGCACGGCCAGGATTGGGTCAAGGCTGACCCAGGGGTTTGATGGACAGAAGACCACGACATCAGCCTGGCTAATGGCTTCAATCGCACCGGGAGCCGGTTTCGCAGATTCTGCACCGGCGAACTCAAAGGAACGAACGGTAGGCTCACAAGCACGAGCCACAAAATATTCCTGGAAGGCGAGTGCACCTTCATCCGTATGGACAATCGTATGGATGGGATCGTCCGACATCGGGAGCAGGCGCACATGAATATCAAGCACTTCGCAGATATCTTCCGTGATCTCCGAAAGTGTCGCCCCGTTGCGAAGTCTACGGGTACGTTCCGTGTGAAGCGCCAGGTCCCGATCCCCAAGGCGAAACCAGGTGGGGCCGCCCAGGCTCTCAAGTGTCTCGAGAAATGACCACGTCTCGTCCGCTCTACCCCATCCTGTCTCAGGATTAGCAAGACCGGCCAGGGTGTACATCACGGTATCGAGATCGGGTGAGATGCTCAGGCCCAGATGTTCGAAGTCATCGCCAGTGTTGACGATAACCGTCAGATCCTCGGCAGGCAAAACAATCGCCAGCCCGTCGACCAGTTTGGCGCCCCCCACGCCGCCTGCCAGCGCGACGACCTTCATATATAGACCGCCACTTCATCTAGCGGTCGCCGGTCTCGGAATTTTCCAGGGCCGGCGGGCCAGCCGAGCAGCACCAGGCCCTGCGGTTCCCATGAGGATGGGAGATCCAGAGCTGAGGCTACGGTCTCCTGGGCGAAGAGCGGCGCGCACATCCAGCATGCGCCCAATCCATGCGCATGCGCGGCGAGCAATAAATTCTCGCCAGCCATCGCAACCCCCTGCATGGCCATCCGATATTCGGCGCGTCTGCGCTTCTGATCCGGATACTCGTCCATATCCTCCATGGTCAGGCAGACCAGGATTGCAATTGGGGCGCCGGTTATCCGTTTCCACGAGCGTTCGACGTCCTTCTCAATATCCGCCGCATCATCCCCGTCCGCCAAACGATCGGTGCGCAGCTTGTCTCCCATCGAACGAGCTAGTTTGTCGCGGGCATCGGGGTCCGACAGAACGGCAAACCGCCACGGCTGACGATTGTGAGCGGAGGGAGCCTGGCTGGCGGTCGACAGCAGTCGGTCGACCAGCTCCAGTTCAAGGGGCGCGTCGCTGAAAACGCGGATCGATTTGCGGCTGTTTACCAGGGCTTCGAATTCAGCGGGACCAGAGCTCATTAGTCTGTGCTGATCGAGGATGGCTCGATTGTGAACATCACGCGCACCTCGTCTGGAAAGAGCGATCGAAAGGGTTTGGCATCGTACTTCTGCGATAATCTTTCGATGTGATCAACTGCCCCATCCTCGGTGGCATGGGTTGCTACGCCGCGGATTTGAAGAAATCGTAGGGTGTCTTCAGGAGCCAGGATCACGAGCGCGACCTGAGGCCGGGCAGACATGTTCTTCTCTTTTACTCGGCCTCGCTTTGTATTTATTTTGATTTCGTCGTTCTCATATGAGAACCAGAGCGGTGTGAGTTGAGGGCTGCCGTCCGGCATCACAGTAGCCAGGAAGCCAAGCGCACGTTTTTCATCCGAAAGTAAATCTTGGTGACTCTCAGGGAACATGGATTCTCCTAATCGATAATCGTGCCAGCGAGCGAGATCTTAGTTTGCACACAACGGCCAAAGGAAAGACCAAGAAATCCGCTAGCTTCGGATTTTCGTTTGCCGCCGCCTATCGGAAGAGATCGAGTTCCTTCGGCCTAATGATTTCTTGAATGGACCCCTCTCTGAGGGGGTAGGGGAATCCACGTACATGAACCACCGGCCGCCGTTCGTCGGATTGCCCCATCATCAGCGATGCCGCCGCAGCCAGCTCGTCGGCTAAGCCCACCTGCGTAACCTCGAGCGTTTGACCGAACAAGTCTGGCTTCCCTCTCAAATCCAGCAAAGCGGGAAATCCACTGACTCCGATTGCGACTCCTTCGGTTCCCATTCGCCAGGCTCGTCCATGCGAATCGATGACCAGAACCGCAATCTCTGCGCCGGTTGCGCTCTCAAGCGCATATCTTATCTCTGCCGCAGAGCGCTCTGGCTCTTCCGGCAGGAGCAGCACGGTATCGTCCCCACCTACATTCGAGTGATCCACGCCGGCATTTGCGCAAATAAATCCCAGGCGATGTTCAACGATGATTAGGCCCGGGCGCACCCGCAGGACTTCACGAGATTCGGATAGGATCACCTCGACCAGCCGGGGATCCTTTTGCGCATCTTCGGCCAGTTCCATCGCTGCCGCAGAAGGCTCAACCTTGTTCAGATCGACGGACCGGTTCTCGGCCTTGGAGACGACCTTCTGAGCCACCGCCAGCACGTCTCCCGACTGCAGCTCGATCCCGCCCTCTTTCGCGCTGGATAGAATCAGCCCTGCAAGGTCATCCCCGGGACGGATCAATGGGATCCCCGGCAGGGCCGTTATAGTCATCTGCATTGTGGGCGTTACTAAATCGGCGCCTGCTCTCCGGTGATACGAATGCCGGCGGATTTGATCTTGTGCCGCTTATTAATGCCGATCAGTACCGGGACCAGCCCCTCCGCCACTGCCGAATTCTGAAGGGGACCTGCATCCCACGCTGTCAGCCCAGCCGCTGCAACCAGCTGCATCGTTTGTTCTTTCGCGGCCTCGCTATCTCCGCACACCAGCACATCGCTGGCGATCGGTTCGTCCTTGAGGAGATGGGTATGGGAAATGACGTGCAGTGCGGAAGTGACCGAAACCGTATCTCCCAATATTTCTTGTGCTTCCTGTGCCGCACTGCCGGCGGGCGGCATCTTCACACGCATTGCGTCCTGCTCGTTAAGCGGTACGGTGACATCCACCAACAGTTTGCCTGAAAGCTCGCTCTTCAATGATTCCAATGTCTCACGGTGGGCGGCGTACGGTACGGTTAGAACCGCGATGTCGCCTGCTCTGGCCGCGTCGGCATTGCGCATGCCGCTTATGAAATCCCGCTCAAGGCGCTCGTTAACTTCATCTGCCACTCGCTTCGCCTTCTTGCTGGAGCGCGATCCAATAACAACGTGGTAGCCGGCCTTAGCCCACCGGTATGCCAGTCCGGTGCCTTCTTTTCCGGTACCACCCAGGATTGCAAGAGTGAGGATCAATCGATCAGTCATGCGTTCTCCATAGGAACGTTTTCTCGGTACCGATCCCACACGGCTGAAGCCAGGGTTCGAGATCGGGCAGTAATCTCCGTTTCGTCCAGTGTGAGCAGCTCCCGCTCGTGCATCAGCGCCTTACCAGCCACAACTGTCGAAGTGACCATCGATTCGTGAAAACCGAAGAGGATATGCCATGGAAGATTGTCTGCGGTCAGAGGCGTTGTGGGATGGTAGTCGACAAACAACACGTCTGCGTGCGCGCCGGGTTCGATGACTCCGACCGGTGCGCTGGGAAAGTACCTGCTTGCAAGCTTGGAATTGTTGTGTACTGCCATTTGGATGATATCCCCACCGCTCATTCGCCGTGGGTCTCGGCGCCATACCTTGTGTACCAGGTAGCTGGCCTTCCACTCTTCCCACATGGCATTCGAAAAGCCATCGTTACCGAGGCAAACATTGACGCCGGCGCGCAGCATTTCTTCTACCTCCGCTACACCCACGGCGTTATTCATGTTCGACCGTGGCTGATGGCTTACCCAGCTTCCGCTTTCCGCCAGAAGTTTGATCTCGCGGTCATTCACATGTACCGCATGCGCCACGATCGTGCCCTCGTTCAGGATACCATGCTTCGCCAGACGGTCGACCGCACGCATTCCGCTCTTTGCCAGGCTGTCCTGCTCGTCGGCCTCATGCTCAGCCACGTGAATGTGAAAGCCGGTTCCCGAGGGAGCGCGCTCGGCGCAAGCGGCTAACGTCGCGTCCGACAAGGTCAGGCTGGCGTGCAACCCGAAGATCGCAGCGATCCGACCATTGGCCGGCGATTCTGCGGCGCACCGGTCCAGGAAACGCAAGTTTTCCGCGATTCCAGCTTGCGCCTTCTCCGCACCGTCTCGATCGGTGACTTCATAGCACAATACTGCCCGCACACCCGCCTGCTCGACGGCATCAGCGATGGTATCAAGCGAGCCATCGATGGCATTCGGCGAGGCGTGGTGGTCGATGAGGGTAGTTGTGCCGTGTTTAATCGCATCAACCAGCGAAACAAGCGCGGAATAGCGAATGTCCTCCGCAGTTAGAGCCTTATCGAGTGGCCACCAAAGTTTTTCTAGAATTTCCGGGAAATCCTTCGGCGCCGGCCCGGGAATGGCCATGCCGCGTGCGAAGGCGCCGTAAAAGTGCGTATGTGCGCAAATATTGCCCGGCATGACATATTGGCCGCGCGCATCCAAAATCTCTTCGTTAGAATGTTTCGCGGCCAGTTGGTCGCTGGAATCCAGCTCACGGATCAGCCCACCTTCGATATAAATGCCATAGTCAGGCAGGATTTGGTTAGGCTCGCCCCACGTGATCACGTTTGCGTTCTTGATCAACATGTCAGGATTCGGTGCACCCTGATTCCCTCATATTTCATAGTTCTCCGCGCCAACCTTCTGCCGTAATTAATCACTCACTTATGTTAACTCATACTCAGGCTGTGGCCCAAACTTAGTCACTTATGTTAACTCGCCGCGCTTTGGCGAGCAATTTCGAGCGCTAACCAGTCCTGGTCGACCGGCGAGGTTCTAATGCGTACTCCGCAGGCATGATAAACAGCATTCGTTATCGCAGGAGTGGTGGGAATGCTTGAAATTTCCCCCACGCCCTTCGCCCCATACGGACCGTCCGCCGCCGGGTGCTCGACCGGGATGGAAATAATCTCAGGCGTATGCATGATGCCAGGCATTCGGTATCGAGCCAATCGATCGGTGATCACCATCCCCTGCTCAACAATGAACTCCTCAGTGAGGGCGTTGCCGATTCCCATCATCACGCCGCCTTCAATCTGCCCCAGGAAACCAAGCGGATTGATTACCTTGCCGACGTCATTCGCGGCAATCACTCGCAGCACTTCGACCTCGCCGGTATCAAGATCCACCTCTACCTCTGCCGCTTGAGCGGCGAATGAAAAGGCAAAGTGCATATCGCCGCCGGTGCCCAGCGCCTGCGTGGAAGGCGCCCAGTATTCGTAGGTCGCACGAGCATCATGGCCTTCTTCCTTCATTAGTGTCGCCGCCTCCCCGAGCGTCACCTTGTGGCCGTTGACCTGAGCCAGGCCTTCGTGGAATTCGATCTGCGCCGGCGGGACGTCATAATGCTCTGCCAGGGTCGTTGCCACCGCTTGCTTCACCACATCCGCCGCGTGACGTACCGCGTTTCCAGTCACATACGTTTGCCGCGAAGCGGTGGTCGGTCCCCCGTCCGGAGTGAGATCCGTATCGGATAGCAGCACCCGCACTCTGTCAATTGGAACCGTGAGTTCCTCCGCTGCGATCATCTGCAGCACAGCCACCAAGCCCTGTCCGATTTCGGCCGAAGAGGTTCGGACCTCTACCGCGCCGTCCTCATAGAGTTCAACTTCAGCGGAGGCCTTATCAGGAGCTCCGCCCCCCAAACCGGTGTTCTTGTAGGCGGCCGCAATCCCCCAGGCCCGCCGTGTACGAGGTCTGCCTTGAGGAACTCGGGCGACGAAAGGCTCCTGTGAAAAATCCTGGATTCTGGCAGCTACCTGATTGATGCACTCAATCAGGCCGGCGCTCTCGCGCAACTCCTGGCCTGTGTTGGTCAGCGATCCGACCTCCAACGCATTCTTCCGGCGCAGCTCGATAGGGTCGATTCCTAACTGCTCCGCGAGATCGTCCATCATGGATTCGACAGCGAATGCCGATTGGGTTACCCCGAATCCTCGGAACGCTCCCGCGGGCGGGTTGTTGGTGTACATCGCGTAACAATCGGCTTTGACGTGCGGTACGACATACGGTCCAGCGGAGTGCGTTGTAGCGCGTGTCATGACTTTTTCGCCCAGCGATGCGTAGGCGCCCGTATCCCCATAGAGTTCGGTCTCGACCGCGACTAAGGTTCCGTCGTTCTTTGCTCCTAGCTTCAAACGGATCTGAGTCGCGTGCCGCTTGGGATGCACGAGCATGCTCTCGTGCCGATCGTAGAGAATCTTGACCGGTCGCCCAGTCTCCTTCGCCAGCATCGCGGCGTGAATCTGACCGGCAATGTCCTCCTTGCCTCCGAATCCACCTCCGATGAGGGTGCCGATGACGCGGATTTCATCTTCCGCCATATCCAGGCAACGCGCGATCTGACTTCGGTCGGCATATGGGATCTGCGAGCCGACATAGACTTCGATGCGGCCTTTATCTGTAATCCGTGCGATGGCACATTCGGGTTCGAGGAAGGCGTGCTCTGTGATGGCCGTATGATAGGTGTCCTCGAGAATGATGTCGGCTTCCTCAAATCCCGCTTCGAGATCGCCCTTCCGCACCTTGATATGCTTCAGCAAGTTGCCGTTTTCGTGGATATCTGGCGCGTCTGCCTCCCGTGCCTGTACCGGATCCGAAACTACCGGCAAATCCTCGTACTCGGCCTCGATCAGTCCGAGCGCACTTTGGGCATTTTCAAGCGTATCGGCCGCCACTAATGCGATTGCATCTCCGACGTAGCGCACTCTCTCGCCGATACCCACCAGCGCCGGCCAATCTTTGACTACCAGCCCGTGGTTGACCTCGCCGGGGATATCTTCTGCAGTAAGAATTCCAGCCACCCCTTCCACCATACTTGCTGCACTTATGTCGAGTTTGCGCAGGATCGCATGTGGCGTTCCTGCTCTCAGGGTGGCGCCGTAGAGCATTCCGGGAAAGCTGTAGTCGTCCGTAAACTTGGCGCTGCCGTCGACCTTTTCCACCCCATCCGGCCTCGCCACTACCTGTCCGATGACGCGCATCTTGCTCGGTAGCGGCAATTGCGGATCTGCAACTGGGTTTCCAGTCCGGACGCTGTCGCTGGCAGCCTGGATGGAACGAATAATCGTGGGGTAGCCCGCGCAGCGACACAAAGTGTCTTTGAGTGCTGTGCGAATCTCAGCCTCTGTCGGATCGGGGTTGGTTTCCATCAATGCGGCGGCAGTCATGATCTGGCCTGGGATGCAGAAGCCGCACTGCACGGCTCCGAATTTTACAAATGCTTCCTGCAAAGGATGAAGGTTGCCGTTTTCAGATAACCCCTCGATGGTCTTGATCGAATCGCCGGCGGCCTTCTGGGCAGGGTAAACGCATGACAACACCGGCAGTCCATTCACAAGTACGGTGCATGTGCCGCACTCGGCTTCATCACAGGCGATCTTGGTTCCGGTCAGGCCAAGCTGATACCGGAGCACATCCGAGAGCATTTCCCCCGGGCCGGCTTGCACACTTCTCGGCTGACCATTGACCTTCAGTTCCATCGTCTGCGTATCCTGCTGATCACTCATACTGCATGGTCCTTATTTTGGGTTGCCGCTTCCAGCGTTTGGCGAAGCAGGGTTTCAAGCAGGTGGGATCTGTATTCTTTCGTGGCCCGGTGCGGGCTGGTTCTCAAGCTCACTTCACCAGCGAGGGCATCCAATGCTCGCTCAAAGGCGGCCTCATCCAGCGTGCCCCCTAAAAGCGCCTGCTCCGTCGCCTGCGCACGCAGCGGTCGCGGACCAGCCGGGCCGATCGCCAGGCGCGCCTCCTGAACAATTCCCTGCTCATCGACTCGCAGCCGCGCACCCATGTTCAGGATCGCAATTGCTACGCCTTGGGGGCGCATGACACGGCGAAATGCCGACGTTTCGCCTTCACGCGAGGCTGGGACCCGAAATCTCACGACCAACTCATTGCCACGATCGAAATTTGGCTCGCCCGGACCTAAAAAGAGCTCTTCCATTGAGACCCATTTCGCACCATTCTCGGAGGCTACCTCAGCCTCTGCTCCCAGCGCCAGCAATGCGATGGTTCCATCACCAGCCGGCAGCGCATGGGCTACGTTGCCGCCCAACGTCGCGACATTGCGCACTTGCGGTCCGCCGATAAGCTCGCAGGCCTCCACTAACGCGGTGAAATGGCTGCGAACAAGGTCGTCGGCTATTACATCGCCAAGCGGGAGCGCCGCGCCGATAGTTATATAGTCGCCCTGCTGCTGGATCTCCAGCATCTCCTGTACATCCGTGACGTCTACCAAAGTATCGACCGCAGCATGTCGTCCCTGATCCAGATCCAGCAGCAGGTCCGTGCCACCGGCGACTACCGCTACGGCTTCGCTGGAATCACCACGCGCCGACAGCGCATGCAGCGCGTCGGTCAGATTCTGCGGTCGCAGATACTGCTGCCAAAGGCTCATATATATGAGAGGTACTTGGGACCGGCCGGCACTTATCGATGAGCGAGGCTGCTCAACGCCGTCGCAGGTCCACCCTGCGAGCGACCACCGATCGGGGGTTAATTTATTCTAGCACTTGTTATGGTTCTTGTGCCCAGTCAGATAGTCGAGTACATCCTGGGCTGCATAGCTGTGATTGCCTGGCTTGACGTATTTGCCGATGCGTATCCGTCTGACCCATCATTTATTGGGAGATGGGCCAAACAATCACACGATATAGTGCTCATTCGGATGCTCGGAGAAGTAACGATATCGATTGTCGACCAGGACGGTAACAATAGTCGAACCCTTGCTCATGTCTTTTGCCATCTGGACTGCTGCATAGACGTTCGCGCCCGAGGACATTCCACAAAATAGCCCTTCTTCTCTGGAGAGTCTTCCCGCCATGTTCCTTGCATCATCATCGCCAACAATGATCGTTTGATCCAGGAGGTCTTTTTCAAGAATGGACTCAATAATAAATTTCATCTTCGGCATGCCATATTGTTCAAGGAATTTATGGATCGTGCCTGATCGCACCCAATCAATCCTGGGATCATCGCTGGGCACCACGCCGGATATTCTTACGGACGGATTTTGCTCCCTGAGGGCCTCAGCTACACCCAAGAGCGTACCGCCTGATCCGATGGAAGTGACCCAAGCATCCACCTTCCCACCAAGCTGATCCACGATCTCTTTTCCGGTTGTATCTCTGTTCGCTAGGGCGTTGTCCATATTGCACAGTTGGTTCGCCCACCAAGTAGTGGGGTCGTCTTGCACAAGGTCATTACATTGTTTCATCCGAATTGCAACAAAGGCGGCAGCCCTTTCAACGTCGGTCATGTTTTCTACATCTTCCAAATAGGCATCCAGGTCAACAGGTTCCACCTCGCAGCCAAATAGCCTAGCGATTCTGATTCTGTTCTCAGCGTCATATGAGCTACCAAGCTGTGCTGGCATAAACAGCTTCACCTTGTAGCCCTTCACCGCACCCACGAAAGCCAATGCCGGACCGGTATTACCCGTTGATTGCTCGACAATGGTTCCGCCCCGCTTAAGCTTTCCCGACTTCTCCGCCTCTTCAACCATGCGAAGCGCCATCCTGTCCTTGACGCTCCCGCTGGGATTCAGATACTCGCATTTGACATAAATGTCTACATCCGAGTTATCGATCACCTTTCTTAGCTTCAGTAACGGTGTATTTCCAATTTGGTCAAGAATATTCATTTCGTTCATTCCAATCGCACTCCTCCAGAGAAATGAGAGACCCCTACGATATTTTCCAATTCTGTATCGTCGGCAGCTTGCTTTTGGGCGGTCTTAAATTAGAGCCAGTAGTGTGGTTCGATCTGTTCTGCTGGCGGTCTTGGAGGTTGATCAATATTCAAAATTAGATTTCGTCGAGGAAGCACCGTGTTCACAATTGTCCAGACCAGTAAGGCAAACAGTATCAGCCGTACAATAGTGCCTCCGGCCCCGGGTCTTAAGGTATCGTCGCCTTCGTCTCCGGCCGGCTCTTCTACCCAATAATCAATTTCAGATTCCATGGTTTTAGTTTATCAGGCCGCCAGTGTGCTCCGCGACCCCTTATTGAGCCAAGTCTCCTATCTAAGACCGGCCCGCGCGACTTATCCAAACCGCCCCTCGATGTAGTCCTCGGTGCGCTGATCGCGCGGACCGGTGAAGATCTTTTTCCCCGCCGTGAACTCGATCAGCTCGCCTTCGAGAATGAAGGCGGCATGGTCAGCCGTGCGGGCGGCTTGCTGAACTGAATGGGGGATCAGCAAGATCGCATAGCGATCTTTAAGCTGTTGAAGCGTTCCTTCGACTTTGCCGGTTGAGATCGGATCCAACCCGGAGATCGGCTCATCGAGCATGATGACCCCTGGCGCTTAAGTTTACATATATGAAGCAGCTGCGGGCATTTTACAAAGTAGCTGCACGCCCATGCGTGAAGGTCTCAGCCGAAACTTCGAACAACAGCTTGCCCGCTAATGTCTGCAACGGAGTAAATGCGGCTTCGTGTGAGGTGGGGTAGGTATGTTTTGAGTTTATTTGTGGTGATTTTGCTGGGTCCCTAATTTCGACGGAGATTGACCTGTCAACTGAGGGCATTGCGTTGATAGGCGCATAGGGGCGCCAGTTGACTCGACTGGAGGCTGGAAAATGGACACCGATGATCATTCGCAATCAACGAGTTCCCGGCGATTTTCTACAATCCAGCGCACATTGAGATTCTAGTGCATGATAGCCGAAGGGAGAAATAGAAGACACACCATGA
>CAYZXF010000417.1:0-3462 GCA_964482355.1 uncultured Anaerolineaceae bacterium
AGCTATACCCGCAGGGTGGTAGGTATTGCTCTTGAGGGCGCCGAAGAAACTGGAGCTGAAACACAACTGCTGGATCTTCGAGAATACGATTTACCCTTTTCCAGTGGCAATCCTAGAGAGCGCAACTATCCCCCGGATGTATACAAACTCCGAGAGCAAATTCGGAATGCGGACGGGGTGATCCTCGGTTCACCGGAATACCATGGCGGCATAAGCGGTGTCCTGAAAAATACCCTGGACCTCATGGGGTTTAAGGAATTTGAAGGAAAGTTGATCGGGCTGGTAGGCGTGTCCGGCGGCCTGATGGGCGCAAGCAATGCGCTGGTCAGCCTTCGAAATGTTGGCCGCGCCCTGCACGCCTGGGTCATTCCAGAGCAAGTTTCCGTTCCACAAGCATGGAAAAAATTCAATCCAGACGGATTACTAAAAGATGAGGCACTTCGCGGCAGATTGAAGCGAGTAGGTGAACAGGTAGCTCACTATTCGTCGCTGCACGCTCTGGATAAAGATCTTGCATTTGTTGACGAATGGGAAACTGCACCTACGAATCCGGGAGGAAGTAGAAAGAGGGAACTGTAATGAAGAATAAAATAATTCTCGTCATTGGCGCTACCGGACAACAAGGCGGGGCAGCCGCACGGCACCTGCTAAACGCGGGGTGGAAAGTCCGCGCACTAGTCCGAGACCCTGAGAAGGACGCCGCACAAGCATTGAAAAAGCAAGGCGCGGAGCTAGTCCAGGGGGATCTGTACGACCGCGAGACGCTCGCTGCCGCTCTAGAGACCGTGTACGGTGTTTTCAGCTTTACAAACTTCTGGCTTCCAGACGTTGGATACGAAGGTGAAATCAAGCAAGGCAAATTGCTTGCGGATACCGCAAGGGAAGCAGGAGTTCAGCATTTTGTGTACTCCTCAGTAGGTGCGGCGCATCGAGGGATGGGTCAAAAGCACTTCGAGAGCAAGTGGATTGTTGAACAATATATTGAAGAGCTCGGCCTGCCGCACACTATTCTGCGCCCGGTTGCGTTTATGGAAAATCTTGAATGGAAGCGCGCTCGGATATCCAATGGAGAACTCGAAAGCTGGGGCATTCGCAAGGACAAGAGTTCACAGCTCATTGCAGCAGACGACATCGGCGCCATTGCGGCGATTGTGTTTTCCGATCCAGACCAATATATGGGCAGAACGCTTGAAATTGCAGGGGAGGAACTTACCGAAGCGGAGCAGGCGGAAACCTTTTCCAAAGTGATCGGCCGCCCGGTGAAGCTTGAGCCTGCCCCCACGACCGATGGCTACGAACCGGACGAAGAGCAGATCGCCGCGATCCGCTTCTTTGACGGGGAATCCTACACGGCAGATATTGCTGCCGTCAGGAAAATGCACCCTGGCCTCCGGACCCTGGAGCAGTACTTGCGCCAATCTGGCTGGGAGGATTTGCCCGTCTTACCGATGCCTGAGGGAGACAAGCCCTGGGGCGAATGATCCCATCGCGGATTGAAATCAACATGGACCACTCGCAAAGGCTAGCTTGACAGCTGCCTGACCACCTGCTATAAGTCAGCTAAATAGAATACGCAAAAAGGCCGTGAAGAGGATTAGTAAGCGCCGACACGATGGTGCAGAGAGCGGGGAAAAGGTGAGAGCCCCGCCCATACGCCGGTGGTGAATGGACCTCGGAGCCGCAGGGCGAAAGGCATCTGCTGATTAGCCTGAGCCGGAGACGCCACCGTTATCAGGGCGAAGGGTACTCGCAAGTGAAGTCCGCAGTACCTGATTGAGCGAGGCTGGTTTTTTCCCACCCGTCGTCATCGCCGACGGGTTTTTCTTTCCGGGTGAATTCCGACCTAACCAAGGTGGCACCACGGGAGTCCCCTCTCGTCCTTGTGGACTGGAGGGGTTTTTCTATTAAAGGATCGATCGCAGTGAGGGTAAATGCTCAAACAGAAATCTAAAACGCGTGATTTATCGGGCCGTCCAGCCAACCTTATCCCGATAGTGCGCGAGCTCTCTGCCGATCTTGATTCTCCAATCACCGCCTATCTCAAGCTTGCCGGCCACGGCCCGTCGTTCTTGCTCGAGTCGGTTACCGGTGGCGAGCAGGTGGCACGTTATTCTTTTATCGGCGTAAACCCAAGCGAAGCATTCGTGCTACGTGGCCAGGCGTTCGAGCGACACACCGCGGAGGGCGTGAGCCAAATTCCAATTCCGGAAGGCTTGGATGCATTGGATGTCCTGCGTCAGGAATTAGCCCGATTTGAGCCCGCCAAAGTCCACGACCTACCACGTTTTGCCGGTGGATTGGTCGGCTATCTTGGCTATGAGGCGGCCGGCGGCTTCGAGCCGACTCTGGATCTGCCTCCGCATTCATCTCTCCCCGACGCGGTCTTCTTGCTGGCCGACACTGTCGTGGCATTCGACCATGCCTTCGGGCGCTTGTTGCTGATCGCCAATGTGGTTTTAGACGGCAACGAAGCGCAGGCGCGCGCCGAGGCGGAAACACGCCTCGATGAGCTGGAGGCTCGTTTGAGTGAAGACCTTCCCGACCGACCCTCTCCCGGCGAGCATTCAACCGCGGGCGAGCTGCGTTCCAACCTGACGCCGAACGAATTCCATGCTGCCGTCATGCAATCCAAAGAGGATATCGCGGCCGGGGAGATCTTTCAGGTGGTACTCTCGCGGCGCTTCGAAAGGCAAACGTCGGCCGCCCCATTTGACATTTACCGCTCGCTGCGTCGCACGAATCCCTCACCTTACATGTTTTTCTTCGACTTCGATGACCTGGCGGGTCATCCTCCCCTGCGACTCATTGGAGCCTCTCCTGAAATGCACGTTCGACTGGAGGCGGGTCGCGCAGCTATGCGCCCAATCGCCGGAACACGACCGCGCGGCCAGTCAACCGCCGAAGATGAAGCGCTCGAGAAAGAGCTGCTTGCCGACCCCAAGGAACGTGCCGAACACGTCATGTTGGTCGACCTGGCGCGCAACGACTTGGGACGCGTCTGCAGCTACGGATCTGTAAGCCTTCCCGAGCAGATGGGGATTGAGCGCTACTCGCATGTCATGCACATCGTCTCACACGTCGAAGGCGAGCTTCACCCCGCCTATGATGCTTTTGATCTCCTACGCGCAACTTTTCCGGCTGGCACGGTCAGCGGCGCCCCAAAGATCCGGGCCATGGAAATCATCGCCGAGCGGGAAGGCGAAGCGCGCGGACCTTACGCGGGAGCTGTTGGCTACATCTCTTATGATGGCTCGCTCGATACCTGCATCACCATTCGCACGCTCGTTATGCGGGGGCAGACCGTAAGCGTCCAGGCCGGCGCCGGTATCGTGGCTGATTCCGACCCCGAGCGGGAGTACGAAGAAACCGCGAACAAGGCCCTCGCTCTAATCGTGGCTGTGGATAAGGCCGAGAAGGAGACCCTGACATGATCGCCGTCATCGACAACTACGACTCATTCAC
>CAYZXF010000418.1:0-2056 GCA_964482355.1 uncultured Anaerolineaceae bacterium
CTGGTTGCACTCTTAAACCCGTACGTGCCACACGGTCAATCCGCACTACTGCCAGCGCTCCACGCGGCCCAGGCGCAGTATGGCTATTTGTCCGAGCCGGTAGCGGAGGAAGTCGGCCGCCGGCTCAGTGTGCCGCTGGCCGATGTTTACGGAGTGATCGACTTTTATGCCATGCTCTACAAAGACCCGGTCGGGGAGAATATCGTGCGGGTTTGCGTCGATCCACCCTGCGCGCAGGCTGGAGGCGCGGCAGTGTCGAGCGCGCTCGAGCAGCACCTTAGCGTGAAAGCCGGTGAGGTAACGGACGATGGGAAGTGGACCATCGAGCGCGCGCCCTGCCTGGGCAGGTGCGAACACGCTCCCGCAGTGTTACTAAACGAAATCCCATTGGCAAAGGCGGAGGCCGATCAGCCGCAGGCCCTGTTATCTGGCGACTGGGAGCAGGTCACAAGCCAGGTCGGAGGGGAGCTCCGGATCCTGACCAGAAACTGCGGCAACGGCGCCCCAACGACGATCGGCGATTATGAGGCCAGCGAAGGCTACGCGGCGCTCAGAAAAGCCGTTCTAGAGATGCGGCCAAAAGATGTAATCGAGGAGATCAAAGGCTCAGGCCTGGTCGGAAGGGGCGGCGCGGCTTTCCCCACCGGTGTGAAATGGGAAGGAGCTGCCGATGCATCCGGCGAGCCTAAGTACGTGGTCAACAACGCCGACGAATCCGAGCCGGGGACGTTTAAGGATCGCGTACTCCTGGAGGACGACCCTCACAGCAGCCTGGAAGGCATGATCATCGCCGGATACGCGATTGGCGCTGAGATAGGCTATATCTACATTCGCGGTGAGTACCGCAAAGCGGAAGAAATTGTGCGAGAGGCAATCGGCGAGGCGGAGCAGCAGGGGTATCTCGGGCCGAATATTCTGGGAACCGATTTCAATTTCGAGATCGAGATTCGGAGGGGAGCAGGCGCCTATATTTGTGGCGAGGAAACCGCGCTCTTCGAATCGATCGAGGGCAAGCGTGGCTTTCCACGCATCAAGCCTCCGTTCCCGACCACCCATGGATTGTTCGGCAAGCCCACGGTCGTTAATAACGTCGAGACGCTCGCTAACGTGCCTTTAATTATCCGGGATGGCTCGGATGCCCTTCGTCAGAACGGCACAGAGCAGTCTCCTGGAACGAAGCTATTTTGCCTCTCCGGAGATGTGGCTAGCCCCGGTGTGTACGAGGTGCCCTTCGGCGTCCCGCTGCGTCACCTGCTCGAAGATCTGGGCGGTGGTGTCACAGGCGGAGAGCTGCAGGGAATCTTGTTCGGGGGCGCGGCCGGAGCCTTCGCAACCGAAAAGCATCTGGATGTGAACCTGACCTTTGAGGATCTTAGTGAGGCCGGCCTCCCGTTGGGCTCGGGAGTGGTCATGGTTTTCAATGAAACCCGGGACATGCGAGAGGTCCTGAGAGGATTGGCGCACTTCTTTGCCGACGAATCGTGCGGGAAATGTTACCCTTGCCAGCTCGGAACGCAGCGGCAATATGAGATCCTGTCTGATGTCTCCAACGGAAAGCTCCGAGCCGATGATGTCGATCGGCTAACCGATGTCGGTTGGACGATGACCGATTCTTCGCTCTGCGGGCTGGGACAAACCGCGGCCGCCGCTGTGTTGAGCGCGATTGAGACCTGGCCGGAGCTGCTAGCCCAGAGATGAATCAGATCCAATGACAGACGGCACCGTACCTTTCCGTTATCACAAATACGACGGCGACTGGCGCGAAGTCGATACGGAGGTCATCGAAGAAGGGATGATCACGCTATTCGTGAATGGTCGCGAATTAGCTTCGCTGATGTGCACCCCAAGAGATCCGCTGCAGCTGGCGCTGGGATTCCTGGCCAATGAAGAGTTCATCAGCTCTTATGAAGAGGTCGCGGTCGATCACGTTTGCGCCGCGGGCGATTGCGTCGATATCTGGCTCACCAAGCCGGTATGGGATCGGCCACGCCGTAGGATCATCACCTCCGGTTGCGGCGGAGGGCTGACCTTTGTTGACCTCGCCGAGCACCAGGAT
>CAYZXF010000419.1:0-1742 GCA_964482355.1 uncultured Anaerolineaceae bacterium
TGTATTTTGTATTTGAATAGTAATTTACGGTCACGCACAATATCTCTGAAGGTCTGAACCCAACCTGGTTTTAATCCAAATATATCATCGCACATCCAAAAATAGTCGGCCTGGTAGTTTTGAACCAGATGCTCAATTTCATTCACAACCTCTTCCGGTGAACGTGTATTATACCTGTTACCGTAAATTGGTTTTGCACACCAATTACACCTGAACGGGCACCCGCGGGTCGTTGCAATATTTAATGAAAAGAATCCGTGATTATCCATCCATATTCGTCTATAAGAATCCATGTCCACTAAATCCCATGCGGGTAAAGGAAGTGAATCAAGGTTTTTTAATATTTCTCTTTTGCCAGTATTAATAGTTTCATTATTTTTTCTGAACACCAATCCGGGAATGTGATCTAAATCAGCTTTATTAGCCTCAAGATTTGAAAGTAATTCGCCTAATGTTAATTCTGCTTCTCCGAGCATCACATAATCGGCGCCATTATTAAGATACTCTTCAAAATGATCAGTTGAATCGGAACTACTGACAATAACAGTGCATCCTTTTTCTTTACCAAATTGGGAAAGGCGGAAAGCAGCTTCGCGCATATTTGTTAAACACATTTTCGTGAGGTAGTTGAAACCATCATCAAAAATAACGAGGTACTTCGGCTTCTCTTCTTTTAATGCAGGAACAATTTCATTGGGAGATTTTTTTAGGTTCGTATCGAAAAGTGATACTTCATATCCTTTTGAACGCAGGTAAGCTGCACCGCAAAGAGTTCCTAACGGTGGATACGGCTGCTTTGCTTTCCACTGCTTTGGATCAAACCTGTAAAAATAGGAATGTGTAAAAAGTATTTTACTCATCAGTCAAATTCACTTAATGCGACATTATGTTTTAATTCAAGCTGCTCAAGTTTTTTTGTTAATGATTCTAAAACTCTTTTCTGATAAAAATTAGGATGATGTTTTGAAATATTTTTCCTTGTTTTAAATGCTAACCTAAATGTGTCCTCATCTAGTTCCCCGTAATGTTTCTCATCAAATCTAATAAACATCTTCATTATTTTGTCATCAACATAATCACCGAATCGGTTGTTTAATAATGATTCTATCACTTTTTGAATTATTTTCTTTTTAAATGCAGGTAAACTATCAACATTCCTTTTAGGGTAATTCGGGACATAGGCTTTTATCCATTGATTTGCTTTGTAAAGATCGTTGTAAACATCGGAACCGTACATTGGAATAAGTGTTGCCAATTCAATAGCTGTATAAATATTTTGTTCTTCAATCTCTAATTCGGTAGTTGAAATAAAATAATTAATACAGAAAAACTTGTACGAATTAAACAGGAACATTTTTTTGAAAAATACAAGCAATATCCGTGTAATCCATAATCTGTTAGGCGCAGTAATTATAAAATAATCTATATCCGCTTTTTCATCCATATAACCTTTTGATATTGAACCGGAAAGAAACACACCCCGTATATAAGGAAAATGAGAAATAAATTTTGAAAATAATTTAGCGGTTTTCATTTTTTTAATTGCACGCTTATTACCTTCAATTCTTTTGGGAATTAACTGACTGTTGTGAATTATAGAATAGAATTTATCATTGTTGTAAACAATACCTGAAGAAACAAGCACTTCTAGCTCTTCGAATACCAAGGATTTAGTATCACCATTCGTATTTGAGCAAATATATATTTCTTCTTTGGTTAAAGGATAATTGAAAATATCATAA
>CAYZXF010000420.1:0-2398 GCA_964482355.1 uncultured Anaerolineaceae bacterium
CCTTACCCGCTGCGTTTAATCGGCTTCATGGCGGATACTCCAGAGGCGCTCGAAAAGGGACTTTCTTCAGAGGAGTTCCAGGAGCTAGAAGGTCGACTCCAGGAGTTCGTTGTGAATTATCGACGTAAGATCGTCCGGCAACAGCCACGTTTTCAGTTCTAGTTCATCCCCCTAATCACCCTCGAATTGCATCGCGTAGTCTCGATCGTGACTATTATCACAAATTCACCTATAATGCGATGAGCCTTGGCCTCATTGATCCCCGCCCGCGACAAGCTGGCAATCATTACACCCTGGCCAGGGCTCCTTTGTTCTCTGGTCTCTCGATCTCTATATTACTCCCAATTCTTTCCCCACAACTTCAAACGCCGCCAGTCCCTGATCAAGATCCTCGCGACTGTGCGATGCCGAGTTCATTACGCGAATTCGGGCTTTTCCACGCGGAACTGTAGGAAATCCGATCGCCATTGCGAAAACACTCTCCTCGAACATTCGGCGGCTAAACTCCTGTGCCAGCGGCGCCTCACCAAGCATGATGGGTACGATAGGCGTTGCACTGAGCCCAGTGTCAAACCCGAGCTGCTCCACCTGCCCCTTAAAGTACCCGGTGTTCTCCCATAATCGCTCGACTAGCTCCGAAGACTCTTCCAGGAGGTCGATCGCCGCCAAGCAGGCCGCGACGTCAGGCGCCGTCATCGCGGAAGAAAACAAGAAGGGGCGCCCACGCTGGCGAAGCCAATCGATAATCACCTGATCGCCGGTGACCGCACCTCCGACCACCCCAAAGGCCTTCGAGAGTGTGCCTACCTCCACATCGACCTTTCCGTGCAGGTCGAAGTGATCGACGATGCCGCGACCGCCGTTTCCAAGCACCCCTTCGCCATGTGCGTCGTCAACCATGAGCAAATAATCGAAATCCTGCGCGACAGCATAGATCTCGTCTAACGGAGCAATGTCTCCATCCATGCTGAACACCCCGTCAGTGATAATCAGCGAGTGGTTGTATCCCTCACCCTGATGTTCTTTGATTGCATCCCGAAGACCCTGAGCATCGGTGTGTGGGAAGCGAACGATCTTTGCGCCGGACAATCGGGCACCATCGATGATGCTAGCGTGGTTTAGCTCGTCCGAATAGATCACATCCGCTTTGCCCACCAGGGCCGGGATGGTGGCCAGGTTTGCATTGAAGCCGGATTGGAACGTGAGTGCCGCCTCAACGCCTTTGAACGTTGCCAGACGCGACTCCAGTTCGAGGTGAAGGTCCATCGTGCCGGCGATCGTGCGCACGGCCGCGGGTCCCACACCGTACTTTTCGAGTGCGGCCTTGGCAGCCTCCACCAGATGCGGGTGATTTGCCAGTCCAAGATAGTTGTTGGAGCAGAAATTGAGTACCTTCTGGCCGTCGACCACCAGCCAGGCTCCCTGCGGGGATTCAATGGTGCGGATCTGGGTGAACAGTCCGGCCTCCCGAAGGTCGGCAATCTCTTCCGAGATCCAGTCGGTCTTGGTCATGGGCTCTCCCGTTAATTAATTTGAATGAATTGGGTCAGGAAACAAGCAATTGCAGGATGCGGTTTACCGGCCCAAGGATCAGTGTGCTGAAAAAGCCCCGGCCTGCGAACAGCAGCAGCATCAATAGCATCGGGCCATAGGGACGGATGCGTGCCATCGTGGCCTGGCCACTGGGTGGCAGGAAGTAAGTGAGCACCTTTTCCCCGTCCAACGGCGCGACCGGAATCAGATTGAAGAATAGCAGCACTAAGTTAAGCCGGATAAAGGTAAACAAAAATGAGGCCATGTAGAACAACACACCCTCGCCGGCAACGATATTATCGAAAAGACCCGTCTGAAATGGAATGGAAGCCACGATTGCAAGGATCAAGTTTGAGAGTGGCCCGGCGGCTGCGACCATCATTACGCCAGCCGGGTGCTTACGTGTAACGGCGTACGGATCGAAAGGAACCGGCTTTGCCCATCCGAATCCGACCGCGAGCATGATGATCGTTCCCAGAGGATCGAGATGTTTCAGCGGATTGAGGGTAAGCCGACCAGCCCGTTCTGCAGTGTCATCCCCTAGCTGAAAGGCGGCCCAAGCGTGGGCAAACTCGTGCACCGTCAGCGCTACCACTAGCGTGATTGCAAGGTAGACAAAGCCTATGGGATCGTTGCCCAGTTGGGTGAGCATGGCGGGCGATTATACCATTCGGCCCTTTTGAGCCCCTTTGCGAAGAGACTGCGCAAAGCAATGGGTGAGGTGAGATGGAGCTCGAAAATCGGCTCCCAGACCCCGAATGATATAATGCCTCGGCCCCCAGAAGACAGGACCACAAGTGCTTGTAGATCTTCAATTGGACGATATCGTGCGTCTGAAAAAGCCGCATCCGTGTGGCGGTTCGGA
>CAYZXF010000421.1:0-4367 GCA_964482355.1 uncultured Anaerolineaceae bacterium
AGCTCCACGCCGGACAGCGCGTCGAACGACACGGTCACCGATTGGCCAACTTCTATCTGTGGAAGCTCGATCTCGGTCAGGTTATCGGTCTCGACAATCCAGCTTGATAGGTCCGCAAGCACTACCGCCGGCTGACCGGGCGCGGCCATTTCACCCACCTTGGTCATCACGCCCGCCACGGTCCCTGCAAAAGGCGCCGTCAGTTCCGAATTGGCCAACGCCGCCTCGGCTGCAGCAAGTTGGGCTTGTGCATTGGCCAGCCGGGCTTCGGCTAGGGCGAGATCATTCGGATGCGGGCCATCGGTTCGATCCTCTAACTCCCGCTCCGCGGCCGCGACATTCGCTTGAGCGATGGCTACATCCGCGTCCAGCATGGCCTGCTGAATGTCGGTTGGTCTCCCCGTGAGCCAGTTGAGACTCCGCAGCGCGGAGTCGTGGTCGCGCTGTGCGTTCGATAGGTTTTTCTGCGCTAGCGCTTTGCCGGCGTCGTTGCTGCTAGAAGTCGAACCAAATTCTTCTCGAGCATCGTCGAGCTTTTTACGAGCTAAGATTAAATTTGCCTCCGCGCCGTTGATGCTCGATTCGCTGGCACGGTTGCCTTCCTGTTGCACGGACCAGGTGTATTCAGCTATTCGAAGCTCGTCGCGAGCATTGGCTAGATTCTGCTGCGCCAGTGCGGCCATCGTCTCCGAGTTCTCATACAGGTCGTTCAATGCCTGCTCAGAACTGACAAACTCAAGCCCGGCCGCGGCGACAGCGGCTTCAAACTGTTCGCGATTGCCTAGCTGGACGAGTGGCTGACCGCTCGCGACCGTGTCCCCTTCTTCCACCAAGACCGCGATGATCTCTCCGCCGGTACTGAAGCTGAGCTGCGCAGATTCGATCGGATTCAATCGACCATCTGCGATGACCGAAAGGTCGTCGACCACTATGGGAACGGCGCTCTCCTCAGTTTCGTTGCCGTTGCTGCCACAAGCTGCCAGCGCAAACGCCAGAACGCTAAGCGCCACCCACCTTGACTTTCCAAAACTCGTCATAACTGATTACTCCTATACTCGTGCCCGAGATCGAGCCCGATTAAATTCACGTTCGAAATTTTATTCATATGCCAGGCTTTCATTTACACTGATTTGCGAGGCTCGTCGAGCGGGCAGCCAGCTTGCCAGGAACGAAAGCACCACAACGATTAGCAGCCAAATCCAAAGGCCAGTTACAGATAGCTGATACGTACCGGGGAATTGAATGATGTCTCCGATGCTGTTTACAAACGGCCGGCCAGCCACCATGCTTAGAGGCACGGCGATCAACCAGCTCGTTATTCCAATCAGCAGCCCCTCCATGACCATAATCAGCCCCACATCTCGTGAGGAGGCGCCCACGGCGCGCATGACGCCGATCTCTCGCCTGCGTTCGATCACGTTTAAGGATAATGTCCCCGAAAGCCCGATGCTCCCAACAACCGCCATGACAACCGTCATCGTCATCAAGATGGTGGTGAGAATGCTGAACTGCGCTTCGGCCTGCTCCTGATCTTCTATGGAAGCGCGCACGAACGCCACGCCGAATCCCTGCGCCTCAAACATCTGCTCCAGGTCATCCTTTAAGGCATTTTGCACCGCACGTGTGGTGTCCTTGGAGACAATACGAGCAATCGAGGCTCGACCTACTTGGTGCAGCTCCTCGTTCAATGTGTCGACGTGCATATAGGCCGTGGATTGATCGTTGATAAGGTCAAATATTAGGCCTACGATGATCCAATTCGAAGTGTCGCCGTCCCCGAGATCAATTTCGATCTGATCTCCCAACGACAGACCCATATCACTTGCCAGCTTCTGATTGAGCAGCAGGGCGTGACCGTCCTCAGGGTCGAGATTGCGACCCGCTGTCAACTTAGGCGAATACATCTCCGTATCACGCGGCACCCCTTGCAGGGATATGCGATGGTCGGCCCCGGGGCTCGTATCCCCGGGCACCCGGGCACCGGCGCCCTGGGATACCCACATCTCCACCCTGTCCACATTGGGATGTGCTTCGATCATGGGCTCGATCTCCTCAATGCGCTCAGGCCTTTCAAACACAACGAGCGTATCGAAGCCCAGGCTGCCCCAGATATCGGCGATGGCCTGTGTGAAAGAATAGTGCGTGGTGATAACCATCATGAAGACGGCTCCGGCCATAATCAGCACCGCCAAGGTGAGGGCCACGCGACCCATTCGGCGAAAGGTGTTGCGAAGCGAAAGCGTAACCATGCTTGGCAGTCCCTGTACACGTGAAAGCACCCGATCGACCCGTCCCATTCCGTAGCGGCCCGATCCCACACCATAGCGGCGAATTGCATCACTCACCGATATTGCAACACCACGCAGAATCGGCCAGAGCGCAGCAATTAACGGCACCATGAGGCCAGCGATTAATTGAATCCAGATCGAACTCGATGCGAGCTCAAAATCGGATACCGGCACATTGATGACGCCCAGAATGTAGCTCGCGAGAGCGTACCCGGCAAAGGCACCAAGTGGTACGGCCAGGGCGATCGCGAGCAAGCCATAGATGGCAACCCCTGCCAAATACATTTGTGAGATTTGCCGACGGACACCGCCAACGGTTTTCATGATTCCGATCTGTGGGATCTGCTGAGCGATCACGGCGTTGATGGTATTGATAACCAAAATGGCGCTCAGGAATAGGGCCGCCACAGCCATGACGGTCAGAATCAGGCCGATCCCATCCAGGATATCCTGCGCCCAATGACGCGTAGGCTCTCGGACCAAGCTGAAGCCCACGCCGATGCCCTGGAGCTCCAGCCTGTCCTGAACGATTTCGGAGACCTGCTCTGCTTGCTCCTCCGTGTAGTTAGGGATTGAGAAGCGGAGCTGATCGAAGTTTCTCGAGCCGGTCAGCCTCGACAGAACGTCGCGCGTGACATAGAAGGAAGGCTGTTCCACAAAGGGTGGTGCCGCAACACTGGGATCTCGCAGGATTCCAACAACGGTGAACGGCCTGGCCTGGCCATTGACCTCAAAGTAAATCGGGCTTCCAAGCCCTGGGATTTCGTAAGGCTCCACGTGGTTGAACTCCACGACCACTGAATTGGTCCCCGGCCAGGTTCCTTCGCGCAGCTGCAGGAGGTCGAATTTCTGGTCCTGGTAATCATCAATGGCCACAATCGAGGCATCCCCCCACTCATCCTGCAGTGAGGCCTTCCAATTTACGCCTCGATCTGCCCTCCCTTGGGCCGCCTGAACTTCTGGAAGGCGTTCAACGCTGGCGATTCCGTCGTCGTCAATCATGCCGCGCAAGAAGAGCCACACGTTGCTCGGCGAGCTCGCAACCTGGGCCGCGGTCATCCGCTGGTCCATGAGAGAGTTGCTGGAGAAGATCATGCCCACCGCCATCACGCCGACGGCAATACTGAGCACGACCAACGCCGTCCGCGCCTTGTTGCTCCACAAATCTCGGAAGACCTTACGGTACGCGATGCTCATTTCTCGGGTCGCGCTCCGTTTTCAAATAACTCGCCGTCAAATACTTCAATTACGCGCGGGATCCGCTCGGCAAGCGAATTCGAGTGCGTGACCATCACAAAGGTCTTTCCTTCCGCTACCAGTTCTTCGAATGCATCTACAACGCTATTGGCAGTCGTGCTATCCAGGTTACCGGTAGGTTCGTCCCCAACCAAAAGGGGAGGATCATTTGCCAGTGCACGGGCAATGGCCGCCCGCTGCTGCTGCCCGCCAGAGAGCGCGTTGGGTAGCTTGTGTGCCTGATCCTCGAGTCCCACCTGCGCTAGCAGCATTTGGGCGCGCTCCATCCGTTCTTTGGGACGCCATTTTCGGGCGAAATCCATAGGAAGAATCACGTTTTCCTGCACAGTGAGAGTGGGTAGAAGTTGGAAGAACTGGAATACGACCCCAACGTTATCGCCCCGCCAGCGCGCCAATCGATCTTCATTCAGTTCAGTAAGGTCCTGGCCGTTGACCAATACCTGTCCGCCTGTTGGACGATCGACCCCGGTGATCATGTTGAGCAAGGTAGATTTGCCACTGCCCGATGGACCGCGGATGCCGACGAATTCTCCAGCGCCGACCCGTAAATTAACGCTCTTCAGAGCATGGATCGGTCCCAGCGGACCCTCATAGTCCTTAATTACGTTTCGAACGTCGATCAACGGCGCGCTGTCGCTCATTTAAAGGCCCTGTGTTTGGTTAATGACATGTACGTTGTCCATTCTAAAATAGTCGCGGCCGGAACGGTTCGCATTCCGACCGCAGCGTGAATTTGAATTCTATCTGATCAGTGTTAGAAAGATTTAATGTTCGCGGGAGCTGTGCCTGCTCCCTGCAAATGGAGGAGATGCTAGCTCATCC
>CAYZXF010000422.1:0-5168 GCA_964482355.1 uncultured Anaerolineaceae bacterium
ATGACGGTTTGTAATATGTCGATTGAGGCGGGCGCGCGTGCGGGGATGGTTGCACCCGACGACACCACTTTCGAGTACCTGGCTGGCCGCGAATACGCACCCCGTGAGCATGCTTGGGATGCGGCGCTAGAAAACTGGCGCAAGGTCACCACGGACGATGGTGCAGCGTATGATCGGACAGTCACTTTTGATGCGGGGGCACTGGAGCCGATGATCACCTATGGCACCAATCCCTCCATGGGAATGCCACTCAGCGACCACATCCCCAACCTGGAGGACATCTCTGACGTCGACCAACGACACTCGGTCGAAAAAGCCTTGCGGTATATGGATTTGGAGCCGGGACAAAGGCTGCTGGGACATGAGATCGATGTGGTATTCATCGGTTCCTGCACCAACTCCCGCATCACGGATCTACGATTGGCCGCGGGAATTCTTGACGGTCGTACGGTGGCGGATGGGCTCCGTATGTTGGTGGTGCCTGGATCGCAATCCGTCAAGCGACAGGCAGAGGAAGAAGGCCTCCACGAGATTTTTCTCAACGCGGGAGCCGAGTGGCGCGAGGCGGGCTGCTCAATGTGCCTGGCCATGAATGGTGATGAGCTTGAAGTGGGGCAATACGGGGTGAGCACAAGCAATCGGAACTATGAAGGTCGGCAAGGCAAAGGCGGACGGTCTTTTCTGGCTTCACCTCTTACGGCAGCAGCTTCGGCCGTTATGGGAAAAATTACAGACCCCAGGACGTTGCTGTAGGCGCAGATGGAGAAATTCAACAAACTTACATCGCACCTGATTCCGCTGGCGGATAAGGATGTCGATACCGATCAAATCATACCGGCCCGCTTTTTGACTGTGATCGACAAAAAGGGACTTGGAGATCACCTCTTCGAAGATTGGCGAAAATTGCCGGACGGCTCACCCAATCCCGTGTTCGTGCTCAATAAACCCGAGGTCAAAGGCGCCCAGATCCTACTTGCTGGTAGCAATTTCGGCTGCGGCTCCTCACGCGAACATGCGCCATGGGCGCTATTGGATTGGGGCGTGCGGGCCGTGATCTCCACTTCCTATGCCGATATCTTCCTCAATAACTCTCTGAAGAATGGATTGCTTCCGGTCATCGTCGACACGGAGGTACATACCGAGCTCTTCGGGTTGGTGGACCGAGATCCGCATACCGAAGTTACCATCGATCTTGCTTCGCAAACGGTTTCGTTAGGAAACGGACATGTGGCGAGCTTTCCCATGGATCCCTTTGCCAAACTCTCCCTCCTAGAAGGGGTTGACCAACTTGGATACCTACTCTCGATGGAAGAGAAAATTTCGGCTTACGAGGCCAGCCATAATGATTTCTGAATCGATTCAAATTTATGACACGACGCTAAGAGATGGCACCCAGCGGGAAGGGATCTCGCTATCCTGCGATGATAAGCTGCGTATCGCTTCCAAGCTGGACCGTCTCGGAGTTGCTTTCATCGAAGGAGGTTGGCCAGGTTCAAATCCCAAGGATGCTGAATTCTTTGATCGCGCCAAAGAGATGGCATGGGAGACTGCGCAGATTGCCGCCTTCGGCTCAACCCGGCGCGCCGGCAATGCGCCCGAAGAGGATCCCAACCTTAGAGCCCTCCTGGATGCCCAGACTCCGGTCTGTACTGTTGTCGGCAAGTCTTCGACTCTTCATGTGACTGAAGTGCTGAGGACTACTCGGGAGCAAAACCTGTTGATGATCGGAGAGAGTGTGGCGTTCCTGAGGTCGCAGGACCGACGCGTCATATACGACGCGGAGCATTTCTTTGATGGCTACAAGGACGATCCCGCCTACGCGGTCGATACGTTGAGAGCGGCCATTGAGGGGGGTGCGGAAATCGTAGTGCTCTGTGACACCAATGGCGGGTCTATGCCCTGGGAGGTCAAGCGGATCGTTAGTGAGGTCCTTGAAGAAATCGCTTACCCAGTCGGAATCCACACCCACAATGACTCGGAGTGCGGGGTTGCGAATAGCCTGGCCGCAGTCCAAGCCGGCGCGATCCATGTCCAGGGAACTATTAATGGGTACGGCGAGCGATGTGGCAATGCGAATTTATGCGCAATCATCCCTGATCTCGAGCTAAAGATGGACTTGCAGTGCCTGCCCGACGGAAAACTTGGTGAGCTTTCAGAAGTCTCGCGGTTCGTATCGGATGTAGCCAATCTGCCGCAGGATGAACATATGGCGTATGTGGGAACCAGTGCATTCGCCCACAAAGGGGGCATCCATGTGGCCGCCATGCGCCGTAACGCGGATTCCTATCAGCACATCGATCCGACCAGAGTGGGAAATCATATGCGGGTTGTTGTGAGCGAGCTTTCCGGCCGCGGGAATCTATTAAGCAAGGCGGAAGAGCTCGGCCTCCAGCTGGACGAAAGTGTTGACATGCCGGAAGTGCTTAATCGGCTAAAGGAGTTGGAAGCCCAAGGATTCTCATTTGAGGCTGCAGAGGCCTCCGTCGTTATGCTCTTGAAACGTCAATCCGATGACTATGTAGCTCCCTTTGAGTTGATTGACTACGCAGTGGTGGTCGAAAATCGGGACGGTCGAGGTACCTTCGCGGAGGCAACAGTTAAAGTAAACGTGGAGGGAGAAGTGATCCACACCGCAGCCGAGGGAAATGGACCGGTTAACGCGCTCGACGCTGCGCTACGCAAGGCCCTTACACCGATTTATCCCGAGGTGAATTCGTTTCAATTGGTCGACTATAAGGTGCGGATCGTGGATGGTCAAAACGGAACCGCGGCAACCACTCGCGTGCTCATCGACAGCCGCAATGGAAACCAAGAATGGAGCACAGTCGGAGCCTCACCGAACATCATCGAGGCTTCCTGGCAGGCGCTGACCGACAGCATCGACTATGGGTTGGCGCTGGCTAATTGAATGCACAAAGCATAGAGCTTGCCTGTTGTACGAGGACCGCGGGGCGAGTACAGATCGTCGCGCGCAAGATCGTGCAGTCATTAGGAACCGCCCCAAAACCGTCTTATCGCATCTTCGGGGATAAATGGTATTCATGGAAGCCAAAATAGTATTGCTTCCGGGTGACGGTATCGGCCCGGAAGTCGTAGATGAAGGACGCAAAGTGTTGGAATCGGTGGCAGTTTCATTTGGCCACCGGTTTGAATTCGAGGAGCGGCCTATTGGAGGGGTGGCGATCGATGAGGTAGGCGATCCGCTACCCGCCCAGACGCTTGAGGCCTGCCGGACATCAGCAGCCGTTTTACTAGGCGCGGTGGGCGGTCCGAAATGGGATGATCCGGAGGCCAAAGTTCGGCCCGAGCAGGGCCTGCTCCGTCTTCGAAAAGGCCTGGAGCTTTATGCCAACCTACGTCCGGTTCGTTTGCTCCCTGAGCTTGTGGATGCTTCTCCGCTGCGGTCGGAACTTGTGGCAGGGGTGGACATCCTTATCGTACGCGAACTAACGGGAGGGCTTTACTTCGGAAAACCGCGACTGCTGGAGAAGACAGATGGTCGCCGCCGAGCGGTCGACACATTGGAATACAGTGAGGAAGAGATTCGTCGGGTGGTCCGCTTAGCCTTTCAACTTGCTGAGGGACGGCGAGGGATCTTGACCTCCGTGGACAAGGCCAACGTGCTCGATTCTTCACGATTGTGGCGGCAGGTAGCGGAGGAGGAGGCTGGTGGGTTCCCAAAGGTCCGCCTGGAGCACCAGCTCGTAGATGCGACGGCCATGCGACTCATTGCCAATCCCCGCCAATTTGATGTTTTAGTTACCGAGAATATGTTTGGCGACATTCTCAGCGATGAGGCTTCCGTCTTAGTAGGTTCACTCGGAATGTTGCCGAGCGCTTCAATCGGAAATGACACCTTGGGAGTCTACGAACCGATCCATGGATCCGCGCCCGACATCGCGGGAAAGGGCATTGCCAATCCATTGGGGACAATTTTGAGCGTGGCGATGTTGCTGCGGCATTCACTCCAGCTGAAATCCGAGGCGGAAGCAGTGGAAAATGCGGTTGAGCAGGCAATCGCAGGCGGCACAAGGACCGCCGATCTCACTACGAAGGATTCCATAACGACCGAAGAGATGGGCGGCGAAGTGATTGACCAGCTCAAAATGCTTGCGAAAACCACGGGCTCGGCCTAGGAAGAAACCGTAAGCTTCAGCGCGTCAACTAATAGAGGAGCTCACACATGGGAGCAAAGGCGAACTATATCTGGATGGACGGAAATATGGTGCCCTATGATGAGGCGACAGTTCACTTCATGGCGCCGGCCCTTCACTATGGGCTAGGGGTCTTTGAAGGGATTCGGTGTTATGAAACGCCCAGTGGGCCGGCAGTCTTTCGCCTTGTTGATCATCTCGAGCGTTTTCTCGATTCGATCCGCATTTTTGGTTTGCAAGAGTTCGGGTACGAACTGCCGGCGTTACGCGAGGCGGTTCATGCAACAATCCTAGCCAATGAATTTAGAGCCTGCTATGTGCGGCCGCTTATGTACATGGGGGGAGGTCCCCTTGGTTTGAATCTTGATGATCAGCGCTCCTCTGTAGGCATCGCAGTTTGGGAGTGGGGGGCCTATCTAGGCGAGGAGGCACTGGAGAAAGGTGTCAAGATGACGGTGTCCTCTTTCACCCGCCATCACCCGAATGTTTCCATGACCAAGGCCAAGATCACGGCCAATTACGCCAACTCAGTTATGGCGAAAACCCTCGCCAAGCGCTCAGGATTTGACGAGGCAGTCATGTTAGATCCTCAAGGTTTTGTGGCCGAATGCAGCGGAGAGAACTTGTTCCTCGTGCGTGAGGAAGTGATTTATACGCCGCCACGTGCCACAATCCTCGAGGGAATCACTCGCGACTCGGTTATTACGTTGGCCAAGGATCTTGGGTACACCGTTGTTGAGGAGCCGATATCACGCGATCAAATTTATATCGCCGACGAAGTATTTGTGTGCGGAACCGCGGCAGAGGTGACCCCGGTTAGCGAGCTCGATTTTCGAATTATTGGCGATGGTGGCAGGGGTCCCGCAACTCAAGCGATCCAGAAAGCATTCTTTGAGGTCGTGCGAGGCGAAGGTGAACGTTCTGCTGAGTGGCTGGATCCCGTGAAGGTGGATGAACCTGTCGAGGCCTGATGATTGCGTTTCAAGGGGAATTGGGCGCCTACAGCGAAGCCGC
>CAYZXF010000423.1:0-2388 GCA_964482355.1 uncultured Anaerolineaceae bacterium
CTTAGGCGAATCATAAAGAGGCGCGTTGTTCTCGTCACGATAATTGAGTCGGATCATGAAGAGCGGGCGATCCAATTGGTAGGCCACCAGGCTAGCGGGGACTGTCCCACCATTGGCGATCCCCACCACGCCATCGATTTCCGGAAGCTCTATTGTCTTGAGACGCTGTGCAATCTCAATAAAGCTGAGATCAACAAACGTGATCGGCTTAGTCAGATCCATACAGATACCGCACAGTCAGGAGATTCAGCACCGCCAAGACGATCAGAGCCGGCCAGGAAACCCCCAGCGAGCCGCTAAAGTAGGTCCAGCCGCCGAATGCAAAGGGTGTGATCAGCAAGGCGATTGAAGATATGGCCTTGGCCAGGATCAGTGCAATTGGAGCAAGTAAAGGAAATTTTGGACGGCGACGTTCGACAATCAAGACAATAGCACTGAACACCACAAGCTCGAAGCTCAGCACCAATGCTATTTCATACGGAGGAGATCCCGTTAGCGCATAATTGAGGAGCGGGGCAACGAAGCCGGCGATTAAGCTGACCGCGGGATGAAAAAGCAATGCCGCCAGGAACGGGGCATAGAAGAGCGGGAGTAGCCTTAGCCCCCAGGAAACTCCGTTGACAGGCGGAATCAGGTGAATCAGCGCCGGCAACGCGATCATGGCGACTACCGTGACAATCGCGGCCGGGATCTGCAGTCGGGCATCCGATCTAAGACTTGCGACGTTTAGCATTTCTCCCTCACATCAAGTTACCAGTTCATACCACTCTTTTCGATCAGCGGCCAGAGGTTAAGCAACGGCTCCTTGAGCGGCTCATCTCACCCAAGAATTTATGAGATGAAGTCGATCCCAGAAGCAGGAGTACTTTCGCCTACTAGGAGCCTATGGATTGCGATGTGGGCTTTCGTTCTCTCCCCAGGGGCGAATGAAATCCTCCGGCTCGACACCCAGTGAGTCCGCGACGCGAGTGATGTAGTTGAAATAGCCGATCACCTGTGCCGCGTCGTGGATGGCTCGGTCATCGAACCCTTGCGCTCGAAGTGTGTCGAGATCGGAGGGCGTCATGCCATGCTGGTCGTGAGTGAGTTTGGCGGCAAACTCGCAAAGCGCTCGATCGGCATCCGAAAGCTGCGCAGTGCGCCAATCTCGTGCAATCGCGTTGACAAAGGTATCCGCTTCATCCGGGTTATCCATCACCTTCTCGACCTCTTCACGGAGGTCATGCGCATGCGCCTGTATTCAATAGAAGCAGCCCAGTTCGGCCGAGGTGACCGTGGCCAGCATCTCCCGCTGCACACGGCTGAGCGGGGATTCGTCCATCATGATCGTGCGATAGAACTGCACGCTGGCACGCATCGTAGGTGGGTTGATGCTCATGATGTGCACGATATGCCATACCCGCCCGGCACGTTTGACAGCCGCCTCAAACTGCCGTTTGAGCACGCCGGTCGAATCCGAAATGGCAACCTGTTTGATCCAGGGCATGGCGGGATGATAACGCATGGACCCGCGCTGTCGCACCTCAGTGGATCGACTACACTCGAGGCAGGCGCGAAACGGAGTGATGAAATGGAAATAACGCCCACCAATCAGTTGCTGGATTTCTCGGGCAAAGTGGTGCTGGTCACCGGCGGCGGCAGCGGAATCGGCGCCGGAATCGCTCAGCGATTTGCCGAGGCGGGAGCTGACGTAGCCGTCAGCTTCTTTTCAAGCGAGGCCGGAGCAAACGAGGTCGTTGGCGCGATCCATGCTCTCGGCCGCAAAGCAATCGCCATACAAGCGGATGTACGCTCGCGCGAGCTTGTCGAGCGCCTGGTGCAGGAAACGGTTGGAGAACTCGGGCACCTGGACGTTCTGATCAACAACGCGGGCATCGATCCGCTGGCCCCACTGATGGACATGACCGATGAGCAGTGGGATGAGGTAGTGAACACGAACCTGCGCGGCGTCTTTCTATGTACACAAGTTGGAGCCTCGCAGATGATCCAGCAGGGTTCCGAAGGGGCGATCGTCAACATCGCAAGTATCGAAGCCCAAAACCCGGCCGCCTTACACAGCCACTACAACGCCAGCAAGGCCGGTATCGTCATGCACACCAGGGCTTCGGCCCGCGAGCTCGGAGAACATGGCATTCGGGTAAATGTGGTCTCCCCTGGGTTGATCTGGGAAGAAGATCTGGACCAGGCCTGGCCGGATGGCGTTTCACGCTACCTGTATGCGGCCCCCCTGAAGCGCATAGGGCAGCCAGACGACGTGGCTGACGCCTGCTTGTTTTTTGCCTCGCCTGCCGCACGCTGGATCACAGGCGCCAATCTGGTTGTGGATGGCGGCGTGCTGACCAGCACGGTCTACTAAGTCCCACCGGAGAACTCCGGCCCCGAATAATG
>CAYZXF010000424.1:0-10308 GCA_964482355.1 uncultured Anaerolineaceae bacterium
ATTGGTGAGGATTTCTCGTGCGCTTTCGCTATGTGGTCATCGACCAACGCCGTGTACTTCCGTGTATGATCCAAACTGGCATGTCTCATCATTTTTTGCAAATCAAATGCGCTCGCACCGTTGCGATGGGCCTGAGTGGCAAAGAACCTGCGCAACCCATGAGGTGACAGCTTGATCCCGACCTCATCTGACATCCGAAGGAAGAGGGAGGAGAGTCCGACCGGCTTGAGGGCGAAGTTAGGTCTCGACTGCTCACAAAGACAGGAGCATTTTTCCTGCGGCCCAAATACTGGCTCCATTCAAGAAGTGCCAATGCGGCCACGAGCCCAAAATAGGCCACGCCTTCCTTGGCCTTGCCATCCACGACTCGAATACGCCGCCCCTCGAAGTCAAGGTGGTCCCACTTGAGCCCGCAAACCTCCCTACGCCTGAGGCCGGAATCCGCCATGAGCAGCAGGATCGCTTTGCCTCTAATACCCGCAGCCTCCACAAATTTGGCGAAATTTTCAGGACTGATTACCTGGGGTTCCTTTTTGCGTGGTCTGGGTATCAGTTTCCTGAAGTTAATCGGCTCGCTGATGTACTTTTCCTCATACGTCCAATTCATAAACGCCTTGAGGCATTTCCCACAGGTTTCGCGCGTGCTTGATGCGAGGCCTTGGGAGGCCAGGAATGCCATGTAGCGTCTGACCGCTCCGCGGTCCACTTCCTTAAGCCGCGTGGTGCCATTAGCCTCGGCCCATGGCAAGAACCTTCTGCCTAAGTTGAACATATAGCTTTTGACGGTTTCTGGGGAGGTAGCAACCTGGCGATCTAGGATGAATTCATCGTAGGCTTCGACCAGGCTCATTCCGTTGGAGAATATCACGACATACCTTTCGGCCGCTAACAGCCAATGTCATCATTTTTTCTCCTTGGAATGTTGCGTGCTTCCGGCCTGTAGGTGGCCGCGGGTGGAAATTCCCTTAGAAGCGCGGGGATTATGCACTGCAACTATTCCGGTGTGAAGGCTTTCCGTGTTGGCACATATGCTGTCAAGGAAGCGCATTTTGGGGGCGACTAAGACCTTAAGGATTCAATGAGAACGATGATTCGATATTGACTTGCCGGACGGAGATTCGATATAGTTCTGACCGGGAAACTCGTCCCCAACCCCGGATCTTCCGAGCAAGATTGGAGGTAGCGCCGGGCTATTTTTTTTGTCTCACACCATTGATTCAAGCCCAGAATCTCTCTAAGTACTACGGAAACTTCCAAGCCCTCAACCAAATCTCATTCCAGGCTCAAAAGGGAGAGATCCTTGGATTCCTGGGACCCAACGGTGCAGGGAAAACCACCACGATGCGCATCCTCACAGGCTACATGCCTCCTTCAGGAGGAAGCGCAGTGGTGGCGGGATTCGACGTAATCGAGGACTCGATCGAGGTGCGCCGGCGCGTGGGGTACCTTCCAGAGACCGTGCCGCTGTATCCGGAGATGTCGGCTACCGAATATCTGACCTTCATGGGATCTCTCCGCCGCGTTCCAGACCTGGATAACCGGGTTGCGGAGGTGCTGACCGAGGTGGGGTTACACGATCGTGCGGATAGCTACGCCGGTAATCTTTCCAAGGGCTTGCGGCAGCGCCTCGGATTGGCTCAAGCTCTTCTCCACCGCCCCGATGTGCTCATACTCGATGAACCGACTATCGGGCTGGATCCAGCGCAGATCATCGAAGTTCGAGATCTCATCCGCAAAGTGGGATCGGATCGCACGGTGATGCTTTCAACCCACATCCTTTCGGAAGCGCAGCAGATTTGCGATAGGGTGCTGATTATCAATCAAGGAAGGATTCTGGCGGATGACACTCCGAATAATCTCCAGGCTCAATTGGCTGGAGCCGAGCGAATTTTTGTGCGGACTTCGACCGACGAGAAGACGCTTGCTAAATTGCTCAGTGGGCTTCCAGATGTCGAGGAGATCGTGCGGATCGAGGGCGGAGTTGAAGTTGCCGGGCCGCCAGGGAAGGACCTTCGGCCGCTGATAGCCCGAGCTATTGTGGAGGCCGAACTGGATCTGCTTGAACTGCGCGCCTCCAAAGTGAGCCTCGAGAGCGTTTTCCTCCAGCTCACCCAGGAAGAGAACGATAGGGATGCATCCTCGGATTAGCTGATGCGAAGCACAGCGATCATCGCAGCCCGCGAGTTCCGCCGATATTTCATATCTCCCATCGCGTACGCGGGCGCGGCCATCATATTCCTTGTGCTCAGCGGCGTCTTCGTTTTGAACATTGGCTTCGGACTTCCAACCGGCCAGATGTCCCCAGATGGTCGGATGGTGCTTCAGCCGCTCGTCTTCGTGCTGATCCTGGTGACGCCGGCTTTCACCATGCGACTGCTGGCTGAAGAGCAGCGAGCCGGCACGCTTGAGCTGCTGCTAACGGCGCCAGTACGGGATTGGGAGGTCGTGATTGGGAAATGGCTCGGCTCGCTGGGATTCCTATTGGTGGTGCTCGCGGGTACGTTTGTATACCCGATCGTGATCAATCAATTCACTATACCGGGGATCGATCAAGGTACCTTACTCTCCGCTTATGTCGGTCTGGTCGGCTTGATTTCTGCGATGCTGGCTATCGGCGTCTTCGCTTCAAGCCTTTTTGCAAGCCAGGCCGCGGCTTACGTAGCCGGCGTTGGGATCATCATGGGCCTCTGGATCATTGGGGGGATCCGGGCTGGCTCGAGCGCGCTCGGTCAAGCCGCGGCTTACTTTGGAATCCTCAATCACTACTACGACAACCTATATCAAGGCGTGTTAGACCTCAGCGACCTGGTTTTTTACATCAGCCTGACCGTGCTTGCGCTCTTCCTCGCGAGCCAGGTGGTGGAAAGCAGGCGCTGGCGATGATGCTTCAACGCCCAGAGCTCGCGCATTCCCTTGAGAGCCAGGTGGTGGAGATCGGATGGCGGCGATGAGCATCGAGCGCTCGAAGCTGGCACTTTTCAGCTTCGCGATTGGAGTGGCGTCGCTTGCTGCGGCCCTGTTGCTGGTCCTGTTCCAGCGATCGATTACACCCCTGGCTCAAGCAGCGATCGTCGTCGCCATACTGGCGCTGGGAGTCGGAATCGTCCTGGACCGGAGTCGCATCCGGCGCTTTCTTGGCGGACGTCAAGCGCGATTCGGAAGCAACGCTTTGATCCTCGGTGGCGCAGTATTGGGCACTCTTGTCGTAGTCAATGTGTTAGCTGCAAACAACCCTCAACGTCTCGATCTGACCGAAGATAAAGACCACTCGCTGCATCCGGAAACAGTGCTGCTGCTGTCGGAGTTGTCAGCGCCGGTTTCCATCATGGGTTTCTACACTCCCGATCGGGCCGGTTCTCGAGATTTGATCCGGCCCATATTGGATGAATATTCTAGGTTAAGCGATGGGCTGGTGAGCTACGAGTTCATCGACCCCCGAGCAAACCCGCTTGCTGCAGATATCTACGGAATCACGCGGGACGGTTCGTTGGCAGTGATGCTAGGAGACGGCCAGCACGTGATTGAAATTCCAGACGAGATTGCGATAACGTCTGCCATCGTTCGCCTGAGCAATCCAGAGAATCGAACTGTTTACTTTTTGACTGGCCATGGAGAACATTCGCTGACCAATGCAGGAGAAAGTGGGCTGGCCCAATTCGTGCAAGCTTTGGAATCGAAGAGCTACGGAGTCGAACCGCTCAACCTGGCTGTTGAAGCGGCGATACCAGCCGATGCTGCCGCGCTGATTGTGGCAGCGCCAGCTCGAGCACTTTCCGAGCCAGAACTGGGCTTGATTGACGATTACCTCAAGTCGGGAGGCGCACTTGTGGCATTGATAGAGCCCAGCCCGGTAACCGGGCTGGACGCTGACCTGGACACGTTAAATACCTATTTGCGGGACGAATGGGGAGTCTATGCCCGGAATGACTTCGTGGTCGACCTGGCCTCTCTGCACGAGTATGTTGGCCTTTCAGCCGACTATGGAACTCATCCGATCACTAAGCGGGTCCAAACCTTGCTCACTCAGTTTCCTTCCGCTAGAAGCATTGCGATCGAGGAATCTGTGACGGGCGCTTCCGAGCTGGTTACGACAAGTGCCCGCTCTTGGGGGGAGACAAACTTTGAAACCGTGGTCGAGGGTGGTCCGATGGAGCTTGACGAGGGAACGGAGGTCGCTGGCCCGCTCGCTCTAGCGGTCGCGCTGGAAGATAGTTCTACCGGCGCACGACTGGTCGTAGTTGGAGATGCTGATTTCGCTACGAATGGCAGTTTTTCTTCCGGAGGCAATGGCGACTTGATCATCAACAGCGTGGATTGGGCGGCCAAGCTTGACAATCTAATCGACATCACGCCCAAGGCGCGAACGCAACGCCAGGTCGTTCCAGCCACGATGTCAACCGTACTGATCATCAGCATCTTTACCCTGGTGCTCATTCCTGGAGGCATTCTGCTCGCGGGGGGCTGGGTTTGGTGGAGTCGTCGAAGGCACGCCTAATTTATGATCCATCGCAATGTCTAGGCGGCGGCTGGAATCGGTCGTCGGCACACCTGAAGCATGATCCGTAGAAGTACTTGGATTGCGATCGGGGGACTTGGAGCGGTTGTCATCCTGGCTCTGGTCCTGAGCCAGAGCGGTCGGCCCGAAGCTGTTCTTAAGCCCACTCCGGTTCCGCAAGCACTATGGTCTGTGCCCGCTGATGAAATCGCAGCGATCACGATTGAAGATCGAGGTGAGGGCAGGGTCCTTGAATTTGAACGCAGCGCGGAGGAACTCTGGAAAGTGACTCGCCCGGTCGAGGGGCCGGCGGATGTCGCTCAAGTGGAACAAGCGGCAAGCTGGCTGACTTCTCCCAGCCCTCGAGCTCAGATTTATAATGTCGAGAGTGTGGAGCAGTTTGGGCTAGTTTCGCCGGCGTATCGCATACGAATACTCCTGGTGAATGGAACCCAACTTGAATTCAGCGTCGGGCGCGAAACGCCGACCGGGAGCTCCCGTTACGTTATCTCCCCGGGGATCGAAGGGGTTGTGATTATAAGCAGCCTGGGATTGGATGAAGTCTTAGACCTTTTATCGATACTGGATGCGCCAGCGGCACCGATTCGAACGCCGGAAGCGGGGAGCCAAAGGGCGCTCGCGACACAACTGCAAATATTGAGTGTTGATTCGCGACCAGATTTTTTGTAAGCTGTAGTGGTGTAAATCCGGAGGAAGGAGAACAAGTCGGAGTTGGCTAAACGAACGAATCATAAGAGAAAAGCAAAGTACTTAATTCCTGAGGATGATGCGGCAGCAAACCCGATTCTGGAGCAGCTGCTCGAATTGGGAAAGGTGCAAGGCTACGTCACAAGCGACGACATCCTGGCAGCCTTTCCCGATGCCGAGCGGGATTTGGATCAGCTCGAAGAGGTCTATGCGGCACTGTTGAGGAAAAATATCCGCTATCTGGACGAAGCTCCGGATGAGGATGACGCTCACGATCAGGACCTCACCGAGATTGAGAAGATTCGGGAAAAGGATAAGAACGATTTAGCACAGATCGATGCCGATGACAGCGTCGGTCTCTATCTAAAGGAAGTCGGACGAGTACCTCTGCTGACGGCAGAGCAAGAAGTTTCTCTGTCAAAGAGAATCGAACGCGGGCGGAAGGCGCGCGAGGCCATGGCTGGAGGCGACAGCAACCGCGCCAGCCTCAGACTATTCATTGAGGATGGTTGGGCGGCAAGAGAGCATCTGATCACCACCAATTCACGCTTGGTAATCAGCGTTGCCAAGAAGTACATGGGGCGAGGTGTCCCGTTCCTGGATCTGATCCAGGAAGGGAACATCGGTCTCATTCGAGCCGCTAAGAAATTCGATTATCGGCGAGGTCACAAATTCTCTACATACGCTACCTGGTGGATCCGTCAGGCGGTTACCAGAGCGATCGCTGATCAGGGCCGAACCATTCGCGTTCCGGTTCACATGGGTGATCAGATCAACCGGCTCCTTCGAACTTCCCATCAACTGACCCAGATGCTTGGGCGGGATCCGACTACCGAGGAGCTGGCGGAGTCGCTCGGTGTGACTCCTAAAAAGGTTGAGAATATGATTCAGGTCGCGCGGCGTCCGATCTCGCTCGAAACTCCAACGGATGAAGAAGAGGATTCGATTCTTTCCGACTTTATCCAGGACAATGATTCTCCGGCGCCAACCGATATCGTTACCCACAGCCTGCTGAGAGAACAACTGCGGGATGTTCTACACTCCCTGCCTCCAAGAGAGGTTCGTATTCTCCAGCTGCGGTATGGCCTGCACGATGGACAAAGCTATACGTTGGAGGAAGTTGGCAGAAAAATGGGAGTCACTCGAGAACGGGTGCGCCAGATTGAAGCGCAAGCTCTGAGCCGCCTACGCCACCCGTCTCACCGACGCGTGTTGGCGGACTATTTGCGGGAGTAGCCGAGCGTCCTCCGTTTTTCACTAGCTCAGATACCACAGGGACTGTCTGACGAGACAGTCCCTTTTTCTTGCTGCTAGGGCCAGTACAAATTTCACCCACCTTCTGGTTCCCCTGGACGACGAAGATAGGTTAGCCCGGCTCGATTCTCCTGAAAATCAGGAGCCCATCGCTGCCATAGATTTCTGTTGGTAGCTCAGATAGCAGCTCATAGTCCAACCTGAATTGCTCATCCTTAAGGAGCGTGTTTCGGCCGTATACCTCGAGAATAATAATGAACTCGGGCCTTACATCAGCCACCAGCTTCGAAGGTACCGCGTAGTTGATCGCGTAGGCGGATTCGGGTAGGGGGTAGTAGGTCGAGGCCTTCGGAGAGATCAAACCCAGTAGATCGAATATCTCGCCAGGCGAGTGATAACCAAGGGTCCCGATGTCAGCCGCTGCGAGGACTTCTCCGGGCCGAATGATTTCTGAGAGCTGTTCTGCCGCCTGCTCATAAAGCAGCTCAAGCTGTATGAACGCCATCTCGGGAGCCGGCCTGGTAGGCCCGTGATCGGGGCGCAGAGTCCAGGCCGAAAGCGACCCAATAAGCCCCAGAATCGTCAGCAGCGCGAGCGGGAACCAATGTTTGAGATCGCGAGAGAGACGGGCTCCACCCAGGAATATCCCGAGTATGTACAGCGGCAAGGGCGGGACCAGGTACCAGCGAAAAATTAGAGGGTTTGCGATCGAATAGGCAAGAAGATAAAGCCATGGGTAGACAAAGAGCGGCCAGGCACGCGAAGTGGTGCGCACGGCGAACAGTGCGCCCAGCACAAATAGTGTCGGATAAAGGATCAAGCCAATCGCGATCCAGGTAGTCCCAACGATTTCGTTCCAGCTAAACGGAGTCGCGTAGTGCTGAAGCAGCCGCACCAATCCCGCACCGGGTGGAAGTTCGTACGCCACGGCTTTCGCGAACACAGATTGAGGAATGGGCGAGTTAAAGGCCAATGTGCTGAATGCAAGCCACAATCCCACCGGCACCCCGAACGCAGCGGCTTCTCGCCAGCCGATCGGGCGAGCGGTTTCATTCTTCCTGAAGGTGACAAGCATTCTGTCAATGAAGATGGGTAGTAAGAAAATCAACGCATCCGGGCGCGTGATGAGTGCTAGGCCGCCCGTACCAGCAGCCAAGATTGGTCGCCCGGTCAAATGTAAGTAGAATGTGGCGCTTAACAAGGCGATGAACAGACTGGTTTCCATTCCTCCAATGGCGAAGGTTACCGACCAGGGGTGGATGGCCCATATCAACGCGGTCGCCACTCCCGCCGCCGTTGAACCGAGCCTGCGCCCGAGGCGGATCAGGATTAAGGCGGTAACCGCGTCGGCGGCTGCGCTTACCACCAGCGCCATTACCGGAAACGGCGCTTCAGGACCGCCGAAAGGCAACCCGAGAGCGCCGAGCAGCAGGGCATATAGAGGGGTTGTGGTTCCAAGAACCGCTTCGCCCGAATTGAACACAAGCCCATGACCATCGAGCAGGTTGCGAGCGTAACGGAACGTGATGTAGGCGTCATCGATGGTGCGGGGACCCGGAATCAATCGGACTCCGAAAGCAAGCAGCGGAATGAGGATCTCGGCCCAGCGCACTGGATTGCGCAACACGGGCGGATTATACAGTTGCCGGGACTAGCCCAAAAGCTGACCGAAAAGTACTGGATCGGCGCAATCATGATCGCAATGGTCGGCTTGGTCTTGAAGCTGGCTCTTGTGGCCGCTAACGCATTTCCCTTCAACTCAGACGAAGCGATTGTCGGTCTCATGGCGCGCCATATCTTGAACGGCCAGTGGCCGGCTTTCTTCTATGGACAGGCCTACATGGGAAGTCTCGACGCGAGCCTGGCGGCACTGGGATTTGCAGTTCTTGGTGAGCAGGTATGGGTGATCCGGCTGCTTCAGGCGCTGCTCTATGTTGCAACAATCATGACCACTGCTGCGCTCGGATGGTCGATCTACCGCAGTGCGTGGGTCGCTTGGGTTTCAGCGGCTCTTCTGGCGATTCCGACGGTCAATGTCATGCTTTACACCACGGTTTCGCTTGGAGGATACGGCGAGGCGCTGCTCATTGGGAATTTGCTGATGTTGCTGGCGCTGTGGGTGTGGCGCCAGGAAAAGGGATTTGCCCTGTGGGGACTACTTGCAGGGCTGGGGTTTTGGGCGTTCGGTCTCACCCTGGTATTCACGATCCCGACTGGCTTTTTGGTGCTCCGCAGGCTGTGGCAAACAAAGTTTAAGATTGTCATTACGATCGGTGCCTTCCTGGCGGGCGCGCTGCCCTGGATACTGGAGGCAATTGGGCAAGGTTTCGAGCCATTCCTAACCGAGCTGCTCGGAGCCGCGATCTCCGGAGCCTCATCCGGCGGCCTCTCCTCCATTCTGCAGCACTTCATCAATTTGCTCCTCTTTGGGCCGACCGTGGTATTTGGGTTGAGACCGCCATGGTCTGCCGAACTCATCGCCGTTCCGCTGGTCCCAGTGGCTTTGATTTTCTGGCTGACGGTGGTGGCGTACGGAGCGAGCAGGCTCAAGGTGCGAGATGAAGCCCGCGCCGGGCGATGGCTGCTATTTGGTGTCATGGCTACGCTGGTGGCCGGATTTCTGCTGACGCCTTTCGGAGCGGATCCTTCTGGTCGCTACTTTCTTCCACTCGCGGTCCCTCTGGCGCTGATGGCGGGCGAAATGTTTACCGCGCTTCTCACTCCACGAATCGGCAGGTGGGCCTATGCAGCCCTTGGCTTAGTGCTGCTCTTCAATCTCTGGGGGATCGCGCAAGCTGCCAGCAGCAAGCCGCCAGGAATTACAACGCAATTCGACCCAATCGCGCAGGTAGATCACACGTATCTCCCAGAATTGATCCAGTTTTTGGAAGCGGAAGGAGAGACGACCGGATACACCAATTATTGGGTGGCATACCCGCTCGCATTTCTTTCCGGCGAGCGGCTCATCTACACGCCCAGGCTGCCCTATCATCAAGATTTTCGATATACCGATCGAGACGACCGATATGCACCGTATAGCGACGTCGTCGCGAAAAGCCCCTCGAGAGCGCTTATTACCACTCACTTTCCTGAACTCAATCAGATCCTGGGCGAAAGCCTTGATCAGCGCGGAATTGAATTCGTGATTACAGAAATCGGCCCATATACCGTCTTCCACGGACTTTCTGAGCCCATTTATCCAGACCAGCTCGGAGTGTATCGATGAGCTTTCGTAAACTCGTCGCTCTGGTCGCGATGCTGGCGGTGTTCACGATGGCTCTGCGTTTTTCGATTGGTCCGGACACATATTGGCACCTGCGAGCGGGGGACTGGATGCTCTCAGAAGGGTCCATTTTGAAGGTGGACCCGTTTTCACTCACGCGGCTGGGCAGTGAGTGGATCTATCCAGGCTGGCTGGCTCAAATTGCCATGACATTTAGCTATCGAATGATGGGGTTTCCCGGGCTCAATCTGCTGACCGCGCTTGCGGTGACTGCTACCTTCGGCTTCGTTTGGAAAACCATGCGGGAGGGACCGCTTCTGCGTGCATTCGTGCTGCTGTTTGCCGCTACTGCATCGGCGGTCTACTGGTCGGCCCGCCCGCATATATTCACGTTCTTGTTTACCGCGGTGACGCTGTGGGCGTTAGCCAGATTCCGGCGGAAGAGATCGCGGATAGTCTGGGTGATCCCAGTTCTCACCGCAGTTTGGGCGAACATGCACGGGGGATTCGTGCTTCCAATCCTACTGATCGGTCTCGAGATTCTGGCCACTTCGATCGACGTTCTGCTCCCTAAGATGCGCATAGCCATCGAGAAAAGAGGGAGTGCAGCGGAGTTTGAAGGGGGGGG
>CAYZXF010000425.1:0-1679 GCA_964482355.1 uncultured Anaerolineaceae bacterium
GATAGCGCAGCATGGCCAGGGAGCCGCTGTCGGCCCAATGCACATCTTCGAGCACCAGTAATATTGGTGACTGTTCACTGAGGCTCGTGAGCAAGGCAACCATGCTTTCGAACAATCGCCGTTGTTCCGAGTCAGGATCTAATGACGGAATGTCGGGAAGGTTCGGATAGTTTGGACGAAGCTCCGGCGTGAGGCTGATCAGGTCCGCCACTATAAATTCGGATATTTCGGACCCATTCTGGCCAGCCTCAGGCAGCGCTCGGCGCAGGATTTGGGAGAAGGGCGAGTAAGGCGCGCCGCCCTCCGAATAAGACTCCCCAATCAGCGCCTTGCCTCCGGAAATCTCAGCCTGAGTAGCCAGCTCTCGGGTGAGACTCGACTTGCCAATTCCGGGCTCACCGCTGATCAACAAGGTCTGACCCGCGCCCACCGTGGCCTGCATCCAGATCGTGCGCGCTTGTTTGAGCTCTTTCTCGCGACCGACGAAGTGGCCCCTGGCAATGCGCCCCAGAACTGCCATCTCCTGATCTGTTACCGCCGCTAAGTCAAGAAGATCAGGATCATCAAGCGCCTCGACAACAGCCGCCGCGGATGCCGGACGCTCGTTCTGGTCTTTGCTCATCAACTGGAGGATCAATGCTTCAAGGCGGGGCGAGATCTCCGGGTTGCGCGCGCGAGGCAATATTGGAGTGGCGTTTATGTGCTGGGAAACAATCGTCAGCGGGTCTCCCTGATCGAATGGGAGCGATCCAACCGTAAGTTCATAAAGCATTACGCCCAATGCATATAGATCGGCGCGGCCGTCGAAATTCTGGCCAAGCGCCAGCTCGGGAGCAAGGTAGTAAACGGTACCCGCAATCTGTCCCTCGGATGTCATTCGGGAGGCGACCGAGCGTGCAATGCCGAAATCCACCAACTTAGCCGTGCCATCCGATTGGACCAGAACGTTCTCAGGTTTGAGATCGCGATGAATGACGCCCGATTCGTGCGCATGCTGAAGGGCAAGGGAGACCTGCCGTGTAATGCTTACGATTTCGGCGAGACCGTCTGGCGCGCGTCGGTGTAGGTCCCATCCCTCGACAAATTCCATGACAATGAAGGGCACCTCATCGAGTTCGCCCACGTCGTACACAGCAACGATGTTGGGGTGGTTTAGCTTGGCGATGGCTCGGGCTTCCTGCTGAAGTCGTGCTCGACCTTCGGTTCCCAGCCCGAGGTTGGTCAGGACCTTGATTGCAACATCTCGATCCAATTCGGGATCGTGGGCGCGGAACACTGTTCCAGTCCCGCCCCTGCCCAACTCTTCGTCGAGCCGATAGCGGTCGTTGAGTACCTCACCTGGGGCGAATTGGGTCATTCGCGCTTGGCTACGAGGAGTGTGATGTCGTCGAAGGGGTCGGCACCGCTGATGAATTCTTGCAGTGCCTGCAGCAGATTGAGGGCGATTTCTTGAGCGGTGTTTGTGGCTGAGGAAGAGATCGACTCCCGCATGCGATCCTCGCCAAAGGATTGCTCGGCGGAGTTCAATGCGTCGGGGACGCCATCGGTGTACATGACCAGGAGGTCACCCGGCCCAAGTTCCGCGGTGCCTTGTTCGAGTTTGAGCGATTCGTCTACGCCAAGCACGATGCCAGTGCGTGTCAGTTCCTCAAATTCTCCTGAATCGGCCCGGTAGATCA
>CAYZXF010000426.1:0-7328 GCA_964482355.1 uncultured Anaerolineaceae bacterium
CCAGCGCCTCGTCTAACCGCTCTGAGGGGACGCGGATCGTGATAGAGGCCCGATCAGCCGAGACGTTCGCCTCGGAAAAGAAGGTTTGAAAGACGTTGGAGCTGACTACAAAACCACCCATCTCTTTGGCAAGGTCGGCAATCTCCTGAACCGAAGCCGACGGTTCGGGCACCACAATCGACAGGTTCGCCGTATGAATGACGACTCGATCCGCTGGCGCCACATCCGCGGCGAATCCGCCTCCGGGCTCGCGGCCCAGGCTTGATTGAGCGACGGCCTCGTCTTCGGCAAATGCGCCCGGCGCTGGTGCTCCTATGGCGAACCCGGGTTCGATGAAAGCCTCTTCTGGTGCAGATCTAGCGGAGGCGCAGGCAGTCAGCCCGAGTACGATCAGGGAAAGCGCGAGGTAGATAATTGGTTTCTTCATGATTTGCTCCTTGTCCATTCCCCTTGAAGACGACAACCTAACCTCAAAGGTTCCCACGGCGAGTTAGCTCGGCCACTTCCCCGATTCGAATAAAGTGAATCCAGGCGGCGGGTTGGGTTCGTTGAAAACATAGATCTCTGCTTCTCGATCGAGCTCGGCAAGGAAAACGTTTTCGCGGTGGAAATTGTAGGGAGCTTCAAGCCGATCGAGTTCCTCCAACTTTTCCGCATCTACATCGAACACTTCAACATAGATCGAATGATTTTCCGGATAAGATACGATCATCGGATAGGCCTCTCCTTCGTACATTCGGAATGGGATATTTACGAACAGCGCATGGAGCGGTCGCAGCCCATCCAGGTGATGAAGATTGTTGTTGTGTCCCTGCTTCAGGGTGCCATATACCGCAACGAGCATCGAGCCGATTAGTTACCAGCCGGCAACGAGCCGAAGCGCTTGTCGCTCGGGGAGACCGGCCTTCAACATACGCAGTTGGACCTCACTAATTTCATATGCGGCCCTTCTTGCTTCCCATGTCTTAGCTTTCAAATCGAGGATGGCATACGCAGCACGTGGATCCATATCACGTGGTTGGCCCACGGAGCCGGGATTGAGGATCATGCGCGGGGAAAGCGGGGCGGCCTGATTCCAGGCCACAGTTTTTGAAATAGCGAGCGCATCGGCCGAGCTGCGTTGAAAAATCAACGGCAAGTGTGAGTGACCGACTAGGCAGTAGTCGGTTTCGAATTCTCCAAAATTGGCATCGGCAGTACGCGGGTCGAGAATGTACTCCCAAACCGGTTGGCGCGGGCTGCCATGTGCCATGGTGAAGCCATCCACGCTTGTCTCGCTCGATAAGGCCTTTAGAAAGGAGGCGCTCTCCTCACTCAAGACCTCCTGAGTCCAGGCTGCGGCCGCACGAGCATCGTGATTAAAGCGGGTGAGCTGCGTCATGCCAAGCGCTGCCTCATCGTGATTGCCGATCAAACAGACCAATCCGGGAAGCCCACGGACAATCTCGACGCACTCGTTCGGGTCCGGTCCATAGCCCACAGTATCGCCCAGACACCAAACCGCCTCATAGCGAGGGGCACGGTTCTCGGCGTCTTCAAGTACCGACTTGAGGGCGGTGAGATTGGCATGGATGTCTGACATGATGAGGACGCGCACGTTGTGAATTCTAGTATGGAGACCACCCAATGGGAAGTGGGAGGTAGGGGGTGTATAATGCGGCCCGCCCCATGCCCATCCTTGACGAGCGGAGCCAAGAGTTCCTCAGTCACAGTCCAGAACAGACAGAGCGGCTGGGAGTTCGGTTGGGGGAATTAGCACAGCCGGGTGACCTGTTTTGTCTATCTGGAGACCTCGGGGCTGGCAAAACCACGTTCGCAAAAGGAATAGCACGCGGTTGGGGAGCTCTAGATCGCGTGACGAGTCCCAGTTTCGTATTAATCAATGAATATCGCCGGGCGGACTCCCATCGCCTATATCATTTCGACGCTTTTCGTGTGGCAAACAATCAGGAAGCAGCCGCGCTAGGGTTGGATGAGCTATTCAATGGCACCGGACCGGTCATGATTGAATGGCCGGAACGGGTATTGGATGTAATCCCGAGCGACCGATTGTGGATCAGTCTTGCTTGGGTGGACGATGTGAGAAGAGCCCTTCGATTCGAAGCAAGGGGCTTGCCCTATGAACGTCTGCTCCGGAAATTCAGCAAAGTAGCCTTCGGTGTGTGAACATGCTTCTCGCGATTGATACCGCCACCAATATGCTGGGCCTGGCCCTCTACGATGGCGCAGAAATTCTCAGTGAGACTATCTGGCATAGCGATCGCCACCACACGACTGAGCTAGCCCCAGAAGTAGCGCTCTCGTTTCGCAGGGCCGGTTCGAGTCAATCTGAGCTCACCGCGGTGGCGGTTGCCCAGGGACCTGGTTCTTATACTGGGCTACGAATAGGCATGGCTCTTGCGAAGGGTCTTAGTCTGGCTCACAACATCCCCATCGTAGGAATCCCCACGCTAGACATCCTCGCCAGCGCTCAACCCGAGAGAGAAGAACCGATGCTGGCTACCCTCCAGGCAGGCCGGGGGCGGGTCGCGGCCGTGTGGTACAAATGGACCCGAAATGGCTGGAGCGCTCGCAAGGGCATGAAAACGCTGGCGTGGGAGGACTTGGCCGGCGAGCTCAAGCAGACTACCTATATCTGTGGCGAACTTGATTTGCAGGCCCGAGAAGCAATGAAGCGGGAAGCTCATGCGGTTCTGGCTCCTGCCTCAATGTGCGTCCGGCGGCCCAGTGTGCTCGCTGAGTTAGCCTGGCAGAAAGCCCGCAAGGGGAAGTCTGAGGACCCATCCAAGCTGGCTCCCATATATCTCGACACCATATCGTGATCGCAATTTCACCTCGCTACTTCATTCGGGAAATGTCGCTTGAAGACATCCCGGCCGTGCTGGAGATTGATCAAGTTTCATTTTCGAATCCCTGGCCAGAACGAAGCTACCGGTACGAACTGACCGACAACCCCGCCGCGCAGCTTTTTGTAGCCAAATTAAGCGATGACACAATCGTTGCGTATCTGGGTTACTGGCTCATCGGCGATGAAGTGCACATCAGCACATTTGCGGTCCACCCTGAATTCCGAATGCATGGCATTGGAGAGGACATGCTCAGGCACGCCCTGTCGTCCGCTTGTGACAAGGGAGCGGATGTCGCCACGCTAGAGGTTCGAGAATCCAACGATCCTGCTATTGCCCTGTACGAAAAGCTAGGATTCGATGAGGTTGGTAGCCGGAATGGTTACTATCGTGACAACAATGAGGATGCGGTCCTCATGACACTGGAAGGAATTTCCAGCCTGGCTCGGAGGAAAAGGCCGTGAACGCAGTGATTGAGCTCGAAGCAGTAGCTGCCGAGGTGGCTATTTGCACCGACTGCAAGCTGCACCAGGGGCGCAAACTTTCTGTACCGGGCGAAGGCCCTGCGGATGCGGATCTGATGTTTATTGGAGAAGGCCCCGGATTTCACGAGAATGAGCAGGGCCGACCTTTTGTCGGCGCGGCCGGCAACTTCTTGGAAGAGCTATTGGGAGCGATCGGCTTGTCTCGCGAAGAAGTTTTCATCACTAACATCGTAAAATGTCGCCCTCCGGGAAACCGGGATCCGCAACCCGAGGAGATCGAGGCATGCGAAAGTTATCTTGCGCGCCAAACCCAAACTCTGGATCCAAAAGTTATCGTGACATTAGGACGCTTTTCGATGGCGCGATTTTTTCCAAATACACGAATTTCGAACATCCATGGGCAGCCTAAGCAAATTGGGGGTCGACTCGTCGTGCCTATGTATCATCCGGCCGCAGCCCTTCACCAGCCGTCTCTCCGAAAGACGATTCATGCAGATTTCGCAAAGCTACCCGAACTGATTGGCCGCGAGGGGATTGCTGTACGCGCCGAGGAGCCGCCCGATATGGAGCAGCTCAGCCTGTTCTAGGGCCAGGGGAGGCGGATCTCCTGGATCTGAATTTGATAATGCCTCAATTCCCTCATCTTCAAAGGTTTCCATAATGTCGCAAACCGAAAATAACCTGTCACCTGCTGGTATTGAGCTAGTGGAGAAGTTTGCCGCTGGCCAGGCAAAGGTCGCGGTAATTGGCCTTGGCTACGTGGGACTACCTCTGGCGGTGCTATTGGCTGAGGCTGGTTATCAAGTTGTTGGGGTTGATACCGATGAAAAAAAGGTGGCTGCTGTCAACCGCGGCGAGAGCCACGTTCTCGATGTGTCCCCTGAAACTTTGAAGGCTGTGGTCGATACCGGGAATCTATCCGCCTCGACATCCTATGAGGACCTCTCGGATGCTGACGGTATCAGCATCAGTGTGCCTACCCCGTTGCGGAAGACAGGCGATCCTGACCTTTCTTACATACTGGACGCAGCCCGCAAGCTTGCTCCAGTTCTCCATTCCTCCATGGTTGTCATCCTTGAATCCACCACCTACCCTGGAACCACTCGGGAAGTTGTGCTTCCTGAGCTGGAAAACTCCGGACTGACGGTAGGCGAAGATTTCTTTCTGGCATTCTCGCCGGAGCGAGTGGATCCGGGCCGAGAGGACTGGACGACCAAAAACACTCCTAAGGTGATCGGTGGGATCACGGATTCATGCACCATCGTTGCGGCCGCAATGTATAAGCGGGCGATCGAGTCGGTGGTCGAAGTGTCTTCCACCGAGGTGGCTGAGATGACGAAGCTGCTCGAAAACACCTTTCGAGCGGTCAACATCGCGATGGTCAACGAGATGGCATTGATGTGTGAGCGATTGGGGCTGGACGTTTGGGAGGTCATCGAGGCTGCCGCCACGAAGCCTTTTGGCTTCATGAAATTTACACCCGGCCCGGGATTGGGAGGACATTGTATTCCGATCGACCCGCTTTATCTCTCCTGGAAACTAAAAAGCGTCAAGTACAACGCGCGATTTATCGAATTAGCGAGCGAGATCAATACTGCTATGCCGCGCTATGTTGTGCAGCGTATTCAGGACGCTATGAACGACCGCGGACTAGCGGTTCAAGGGGCTAAATTCCTGATTCTCGGAGCAGCCTTCAAGCCGAATGTCTCCGATACTCGAGAATCCCCAGCGATAGATGTAATAGGCCTGCTGAGAGACAAAGGGGCCGAGGTCAGCTACTACGATCCACATGTCCCCGCTTTTGAAGAGGACGGTTGGGGGATGACATCCGTTGGCGATCCCTTGGTGGCTGCGCAAGAAGTGGACTGTGTGGTGATCGTCACGGACCACGAGGGTGTCGACTACCAGGCCATCAGCAACGCGGCGCAGCTGATTTTCGATACCCGAAACGCACTTAAAGGTGAGGGCGGGGATAAGGTTGTAACGCTCTAATGGCCCGCTATTTGGTCACCGGCGCGGCAGGATTCATAGGCGCGCGGGTTTCAGAGCAACTGCTGGAGCAAGGAAATGAGGTCGTCGGGTTAGATAACCTGAACGATGCGTACGACATCCGATTGAAAGACTGGCGTTTGGGCCGGCTGCAGAAGCAGCCGGCTTTCCATTTTCAGGCCATCGATATGCTCGACCGAGCCAAGCTACAAGCGGCGTGGGATTCGGGGCCGTTTGATGCGGTATTCAATTTAGCCGCTCGTGCCGGAGTGCGGGCAAGCGTTCAAGATCCGTGGACTTACGCGGAAACCAACATCAACGGAATGCTCAACCTGCTCGAACTCTGTCGGTTGCAGGGCCCTCAGAAGATCGTTCAGGCCTCCACGTCAAGCCTTTATGGAAAAGTGAACGAACGGCCGTTTGCAGAGACTGCAGATATCAGTCGGCCGCTATCGCCGTATACGGCCACAAAAGGCGCATCCGAATTTCTCTGTCATACCTATCACTCTCTTTACGACCTGGATGTCACCATACTGCGCTACTTCACGGTATATGGTCCGGCCGGCCGCCCGGACATGAGCGTTTTCCGGTTTATTCAATGGATCGCCGAAGATCGCCCAGTTCGGATATATGGGGATGGAAAACAGGAGCGCGATTTCACTTTCGTGGATGACATCGCGAGGGGGACGGTCGCTGCGGCGAAGCCGATGGGCTATGAAATCATCAATCTGGGTGGGGACCAGCCGTACTCCTTGTTAGACATGATTCACCGCATTGAGATCCTGCTCGAGAAGGATGCCAGGATCGAATTCGCCGATCCGGCTCCCGCGGATGTTCCGGCAACGTGGGCCAACATCAGCAAAGCTCAGCGTTTGCTTGAATGGGAACCGCATACCGGATTGGATGATGGTCTGTCTGCCTGCGTTCGGTGGTATCTGGAGCAGCGCTCCTGGGCCAAGGACGTTCTCACCTCGGATTAAGCTTGAAAACCCCAAAATTTCTTAAAAGAGGCCCTGTGGGCCGGCTGGTGACCAATCCACTGATGCAGCGCGTAATTCGCAACTCTGGCTACTTGTTCACGGGCAGCACTCTGTCGGCCGCGCTGAGCATGATTCAAGGGATCCTTGCTGCGCGGTTGCTGGGCGTCGAATCCTTTGGGGTTTTGGGCATCGTAACCGTATTTGTATGCGTAATTAACCGCCTCACTTCCTTTCGCATGTCCGAACTGGTTGTGAATTATGTTGGGGACTTCTCTGAAAAGGGAGAAAATGACCGGGCTGCGGCGGCATTCAAGACGGCGGCCGTCTTTGAGACGGGAAGTTCGGTTCTGGCATTTTTACTGATCATCGTTCTGGCCCCGCTTGCCGCCACGTACTTAGCTCACGATTCGAGCCTCGCGGCTTTGTTCGTACTGTACGGATTGATCATACCTGCCCACATGATTGCAGAAAGCTCCACGGGCCTACTGCAGTACCTGGATCAATTTCGATTGCTGGCCGGGATCCAGATCGCCCAGAGTGTGATCACATTAGTATTGATCGTGGCCGCATTCATAGCCGGAGGGGGTCTGGTGGCGGTGTTGGCTGCGTACTTTGTCGGCAAAGTGGCGTGGTCGCTGGCGATAACCGGAGCCGCGATGGTGCATGCCCGACGCGCCTGGGGACCTGGATGGTGGCGGGCGTCGTTCTCGCTGATCCACATTCGCAGAAGGGAGATGCTGCGCTTTGGAGTCAGCACGAACCTCACCGGAGCTCTGACCTTGCTCAGCCGCGATAGCGAGATCTTGTGGCTGGGAGCCCTGGCATCGCCGCTCGCTGCTGGATATTACAAAGTGTCGCTTGCTATCCTCAATATTCTTCTGGTCCCAGTTCAGCCGCTGATCAGTACCACCTTCCGTGAGTTGGCGCGCGAAGTTGGAGCTAGTGCCTGGGAGAACGTCCGCTATTTGCTAAGAAGCGGAAGCATCATTGCGGCGGCCTATTCAATTCCGGCCGCGATCTTCTTGATT
>CAYZXF010000427.1:0-3033 GCA_964482355.1 uncultured Anaerolineaceae bacterium
CACAACAGCCCCTTCTCACGAAGGGGCTGTTCTTTTCACATGAGTCAAATCTAGGAATCGAGGGTCGCTAATCGGACTTCGCACCTAGCCCAGCCAGGTAACCAGACCACCGATCACGAGAAGCACCGCGACGGCCGCACATCCCAGTGTGAAGATCCGGATGGTAAACCGCAGCGCAATCCGCAGCACAAACCATGCAATGACGGCGCCCACAAAACCGACAACCGCCTTTACTACAACGGGTATTTCAGCGAAATCCATCTCGCCTCCGATCCACGGCAACTTTGCCTTTCTTCACTACCCTTTGTACAAGGTTCGTGCCAAATCGGTACCCAAGATGACGATAGCTATCCACTTCGAGGATCAACAAATCGGCCTGTTTGCCCGGCTCAAGGCTGCCGATCACATCTTGACGACCGATGGCTGCTGCGGCGTTGATGGTGCAGGCTGCAATGGCTTGCGCGGGCGAGAGGCTCATATAACGTGTGGCAAGCGCAATCACAAACTGTGGGCTCTCGCACCACGCAGTACCGGGGTTGAGATCAGTCGCGAGCGCGAACAAACCGTTTGCTTCCAGAAACTCGCTGGCGGGCGTGTAGTCGGTCTCGCCCAGCCCAAAAGGGGTTGCCGGCAGGCCAATCGCAACCGTTTCAGACTCTCCAAGCGACTGTATTTCGTCGGCCGGAGTGTGGACCAGGTGATCCGCCGATACAGCGCCTAGTTCGACCGCCAGCGCCACTCCGCCCAGGCTCGCAAATTCGTCGGCGTGAATTTTGAGCGGGAATCCGAGATCCTGCGCCGCGCTCAGCACCCGCCGACTTTGCGCCAGGTCGAAGGCGCCCTCCTCACAAAATACGTCCACAAACGGAAGTCCGGCGTCATTATGACGCTCTCCCCACCATTTCACTAGCGCAGGCAGCATCTCATCGCAGATTGCATCGATGTAAGCGTCGGCTTCGAGCTCGGAGGGAACCGCATGCGCCGGAAGGAATGTCGGCGCCAGCTCGATCGGGCCTCTTTCATCGAGCTTGAGGATTGCCTTCAGAATGCGCAGCTCTGTCTCGAGCTCCAATCCGTAACCGGTCTTGGCCTCCGCAGTCGTCGTTCCATGCCTCAACATTCGGCTCAGGCGCTGCCCAGCCTGCAGAATCAGTGCGGATGTTTCGGTTTCGCGTGTCTGCTGGACGGTAGAAAGGATGCCTCCGCCCTGAGCGAGAATCTCCATGTAGGTCGCACCCGAGGCACGGGCCTCGAATTCAGCCGCTCTATCGCCAGCCCAGATCAAATGCGTGTGCGGGTCGACAAAGCCCGGCATAACGACTCGGCCGACCGCATGAATCGTCTCCTCTGCCTCGAACTTGCTCCGCAACTCGTCTGATTCACCGACCGCATGTATGCGATCGCCGACAATCGCGATCGCGCCATCCTCAATTATCCCAAGCTGACCCAGCTCGCCCCCGCGTTGAGGACCGCCTGCCAGGGTGAGCAGTTGGGAAGCGGAGTGAATCAGCAGATCTACCTTCATGTCGGTACGGCAATCACCTCTCCCCGTTCTCGTACCAGGGCTAGTAAGAGCAATAGAGCCAGTAGATTAAGTATTGCGCCAGCCACTCCGTTTGCGCCGAGGCCAATTGCGAACAGCGGCCCGCCTGATAAGGCGCCGAACATTCGCCCCAGTGAGAACGCTGCAATATTGGTCGCCATCAGCGTGGATAGAGCACTGGGCGTCTGCTCGATCATGAGCGGGAGCGAGCTCACGATCGTAAACTCGAAAAAGAGATAGAGAAAGAACAATCCCAACAGGGCGCCGGGCAGCGTCGTGCCGAGGACCGGTAGCGCGAGCGAAGCCATTGCAGTGAGCAGGAGACCGATTGCCACCGAACGCTTCTTTCCGATGCGATCCGCCAATCCAGCCACCAGTCCCTCGCCACTGAGCTCCGCTAAGCCAATGACCGCGCTGGCAGCACCCAGCGCGGCGACGGAGAGGGCGAACGAACTCTCGAACCACAGACCGTATACGATGCTCACAACCTCATTTCCCGCCGCCATCAACAGACTGACCCCGAGGACGGCCAATGCCGATCGACGAACCAGAATAGTTTTAAAGCCAGCAATTAGGCTCGGCTGTAGAGATTTAGAAGGGCGGTCCGCAGGCAGGGATCGCCAAAGCCATAACCCTCCCAATAGCGCTAGACCGGCCAGGATTGGAAAGGGCGACTGCCATCCCCAAGCCGCGATCATCAAGCCGACAAGGGGCACGCCCACCAGGAAGGCGATCGACCAGCTCGTTTCAGTGAGAGCCATCGGGGTCCCTCGGCGCTCGTACTCCACTCGCTCCCCGACATAAGCATACTGAGCCGGTTCCATAACGATCTTTGAGAGCCCGGTGGCCAGGATGGCAACTAATAGAGCGATATAGACTGGCCAGATCCCAACCAACACCATTCCCCCCGAGAATATTCCAACCCCAGCTAAGATCGCCAATGTGCGGCCGCGTAGATCGCCCAAGGCGCCCAGAACCGGGCTTGCCAGACCAAGGCCCGATCGAGCGGTCACTGCCAATACGATCGCCTGTGGCTCCACTCCTGCGCCTCGTGCCAGCACCGGCAGGAACGGGTACACCATTCGAAATCCAGTACTGATAACGGTGCGTGTGACGGTAATCGCTAGGAGTTGCAGTCGCATTGGCTAGCTTCCCCAATGATCATATGAGACGACTTCAGGAAGCGCCTTACGTCCCCCCTTATGTGGGGATGCGGTCAATTCACTGGGATCATTTGGATATCCCATAGACAGTACGACTCTTACATGAAGATCATCCGGGAATCCCAAAAGCTTGCGGACCTTATCGGGCTCGTAGATGGTGACCGGGCATGTACCGATCCCAAGCTCCCAGGCGGCGAGTTGCATGTAACCCGCCGATTGACCGGCATCAAACATGATGGACCAGCGCTCTGAGGGATCCGGTGTGAGGATGACAATGGCAGCTGCAGCGCCGGCTAGTTGCTTGGCGAATCGACCCAGTTGCGACAT
>CAYZXF010000428.1:0-8969 GCA_964482355.1 uncultured Anaerolineaceae bacterium
AACGCGCTGTATTCCGTGGCGGTCGTCCCCAAGACCCAGGCCGATGCAGCAAAGATCAGTAGCGTGCTGAGCAGGCTGTCTGAAGAGGATCCCACTCTGTCGTGGCATCAAGAACCCAGCACCAATCAAACCATCTTGCAGGGTATGGGCGATCAACATATCGACGTCGCTATTCGGAAGGCCGAGGCAAAATTCCAGGTTGGGATACTGACCGAGGTGCCACAAGTGCCCTATCGGGAGACCATTACCAAAGTTGGCAGTTCCCAATACCGTCACAAGAAGCAGACCGGTGGTTCAGGCCAGTTCGCAGAAGTTCATATGCGGATCGAACCCTTGGAAGAGGGGGAATTCGAGTTTGTGAGTGAAGTTTTCGGAGGGCGCATTTCTTCTGGATACATGCCGGCCATCGAGAAGGGTGTCAAGTCGGTCATGTTGGGAGGTGTGATCTCAGGCCACCCCATCGAAAAGGTGAAGGTGGCGATCACAGATGGCAAGGAACATCCGGTGGACTCCAAGGCGATCGCCTTTGAAACTGCTGGCCGAGAGGCTTTCAAACTGGCCGTACGCGAAGCGGGACCTGTGATGCTGGAGCCCATCGTAGAACTGCGCATCACGGTTCCCGAAGGCAACATGGGAGACGTAATGGGCGATTTGAACACGCGCCGGGCGCGCGTTCAAGGGGCTGATTCAGATCGCGGGCGCAGCATCATTACCGCCCACGCCCCGCTAGCCGAAGTGCAGCGCTATACGACGGAACTGCGCTCGATGACCGGGGGGCGCGGCTTCTTCACAATGGAGTTCAGCCACTACGAGAACGTACCAATCCACGTCGCCCAGGAGCTGATCGCGGCCTCAACGCAAGACGAGGACGAAGACTAGCGGACTTTTTCGCTCACCTTTTCAACAAAATCAGCGGCCATATCGTAAACCTGCTCGCGTGCGGGTTCGACGGTTAATACATGTCCGCTGTTCTCGATCCAGACCAGCTCCTTCTTATCCGAAGCAACCTGAGCAAAAATTGACCGCGCGTTGTCAGGCGATACACCTCCATCCTCAACCGCGTGCATGAGTAGCACTGGTGCGCGCAGCGTTGGAAGTTGCTCGCGGAGCCTCTGCAGTAAGCCAACCACCTCCGGAACAGAACGAATTGGAAAGACACTGTAGCTTACGTGGTCCCGATATGCTTGCTGATCCTTGTAGTCATTGATCGACGGCTTTGGGACGTAGTGCAGAACGGCGCTGATCGGCCGTAGAGCGGGGAGCAGATATCGAAGCCACCGTACGCTTGGCCGAGGGGGCAGTTCGTAAGGGGTTGCCATCGCAACAACCCCTGCCACAGGACGAGAAGCAGCCAGGAGCAAGGCCAAGGCGCCGCCCAGAGAGAGACCCATCACGAATACCTGTTCACAGGTGGTGTCGAGCAGGCTGTACCCATCGTCGACCGCGGCCTGCCAGTCTCGCCAGCGTACGCGGTTTAAATCCGCAGGGCGGGTGGCATGACCGGGCAACCGGATACCCAGGACCATATGGCCTTTATTTGCGAGGTGCTTGCCTAGGTCGCGCATTTCTTGCGGCGCGCTGGTCCATCCATGTATGAGCAATACTCCGACGCCTGAATCGCCTGGATACAGGAAAGGTTCTCCGCCCGGTTGAATTTGACTCATAACTTGGGTAACGAGATCGAGGCGCGAGGGAGGTTCATGCGCGGCTTCCTGCATGCCTTCATGCGGTGAGGCGGTGTATGAACGCTGCGGCAGCTTCAAAGGCTTGCTCGTGAGAAGCGTCCATTGGGATATTGTGACCGCTTTCGGTTAGCCAGAGCAGTTCTTTGTCCGTCGAGCCGATACCGTCAAGCATCTCCTGGCCGGATTCCGGCGCGATCGTGCCGTCTCCCTTGGAGTAGATAAGCAGAGCCGGAACCGTCACCCGATCGAGCGTATCGCGCATTTCATCTAGCAGGTCATTCAGCTCTGCCGTGGCGCGCAGGGGAAATACTGGATAGTGGACGTTCGACCGCTCCGCCTCCTTATCGTGCCAGTCTGACTCGCCATTCTGGCCCGCGAATCGCCACACTTTGCTGACCAGCGGCATAATCGGCCTCAGCTGCCGGACGCGCTCATCAGGAAATTGAGTCGGTGTAGACATGACGATCACGCCTGAAACGGGAAAATCACGCGCCATGAGGAGCGACAATGCTCCACCGGTAGATAGCCCGATCATGAACATCCTGGAGACCTGGCTGCTCAGCATGTGGTATCCATCTTCGACCGAGGCCAGCCAATCTTGTTGCCTGGCCCGATTCATATCGGCAGGCTGCGTAGCGTGTCCAAAGAGGCGGACACCCAGCGCGGTGATGCCTTGATTTGCCAGGTACTTCCCCATCCCGCGCATTTCTTCCGGCGCGCCGGTGAATCCGTGGGTAAGCAGACAACCCACGTCGCTTCCCGCTGGATAGAAAAATGGCTCACCGCCCGGCATCAAGGTGCTCATCCGACGACCTGGGCTTCACGCGGAAGCGTGGTCAGACTTAATCCACCATCTTCCGTTACAACCAGATCGTCCTCAACGCGCACCCCACCGCGGCCGGGAAGATAGACGCCCGGCTCAACCGTAAATGTCATACCTCGTTCGAGCACGGTCTGTTCGCCTGCTCGAATGTAGGGCGGCTCATGGCTTTCGAGCCCAATACCGTGCCCAGTGCGATGGATGAAGTACTCGCCATATCCAGCAGCCTCGATTTCGCTCCTGGTTGCCAGATCTACGCTTCCACAGCTCGCGCCGGGATGAACTGCCTCACGACCGGCAGCGTTGGCCTGCTGAACGATGGCATGGATTTGGCTTAGCTCTTCTGGGAGTTCAGCAACAAAGAAGGTACGAGTGATGTCAGACATATAGCCATCGTGCGTGGCTCCCCAATCCAAAACCAGGCTGTCGCCCGGGGACAGGGCACGATCGCCTGGGGTAGCGTGACCCTGGGCCGAGTTCGGCCCGGAAGCTACGATGGGGCTGAAGGGTGTCTCGGGATCCGAACCAGCTCGCAGCAGCTGGGCGGTCAACTCTGAGGCCAATTCCAGCTCCGTCATCCCAACCTTAATCAGCGGCAGGGTGGCTTTTAGCGCAACCTCGGCAATCTCGGCCGCACGCTGTATGGCAGCGATCTCCGCTTCGCTCTTACGAATTCGCAATCCGGATATCGCTCCATCCGACGGAGTGAATGTGGCGCGCGGAACCGCATTTTGTAACAGCTCGAGCTCATAGAATCGCATGCTTAACGGCTCAACGCCGATCTTTCCGCCATCCAGTCCAAGGTCGGCCACGGCACGGGCCAGTGCCGCCGGTGCCGCGCCTTCTTCTTCTCCGTAAGTAAAGAGCTTGAAACTCACAGGGGAAGACTCCGCCTTCGCCTGCTCGAGCTCCGGGACCACCATTCGTAATTCCGCTTCATTTGAAAGCAGCGCAATTACGGGGCGCTCCATGAGATGGAAGGAGAGTCCGGTTAAATAGAACAGGCTGGGTCCGGGAATCAGCGCCAACGCTCCCAATCGCGCCTCCTTCAGGCGATCTAAGAGCTGGTCGATGCGTTTTTGGTGGCTCATTGAGGAATTCGTGGATTATAAGCGCAACTCTTCGTGGTTTCTTGACATTGGTTCCGGCTTCTAAGTACAATCCTCGGACCCTTGCGTGGGCCTGTAGCGCAGTTGGGAGCGCGCATCAATCGCACTGATGAGGTCGCGGGTTCGAGTCCCGCCAGGTCCACCTGCCCCAGGTCTTTTTGGGGACTGCCCAGCTCTTTTGGGGATGTTCAACCAGGGGCCCATGGCGCAGTTTGGGAGCGCGTCTCAATGGCATTGAGAAGGTCGTGGGTTCGAATCCCACTGGGTCCACCAGCAAGATGCACCGTAGAGCGCCCCTTCGTCCCGGTTGAGGCGGAGGGGCGCTTTATGGTTATGACTACGCCGGAGTGCGACATCCTCTGCAATCGCAATTTCTAAATCTACATTCAGCGGGAATAAGAGACGGAAGGAGTAAGGCGCTTGGGAGATAGAGTGAAGACGGTGGAACGATACGACCACGCATCGATTGACCGCAAATGGCAAGCTCGATGGGAGCAGGACGAGCTTTACAAGGCCGAGATCGATCCCAAGCGGAAAAAGTATTACTACTTGACCATGCTGCCGTACACCTCCGGCAATCTACATATTGGTCACTGGTACGCCATGACGCCCTCCGACGCCCAAGCCCGTTACAAGAGTCGTAAGGGCTACAACGTGATGTTCCCCATTGGATTCGATGCATTCGGTTTGCCTGGGGAAAACGCGGCAATCGACCGAAACATCCACCCCAAGGAATGGACCAATAAGAACGTCGACCACATGCGCAAACAACTACGCAGCATGGGCGCGATGTGGGACTGGTCGCGCGAGGCAATTTCCGCCGATCCCGAGTACTACCGATGGACGCAATGGTTCTTCCTGCAGTTGTTCAAAAATGGCCTTGCCTACAAGAAGATGGCGGGGGTAGATTGGTGTCCCAAAGACCAGACCGTGCTCGCCCGCGAGCAGGTGATTGGAGACGAGCGGGTGTGTGAACGCTGCGGGACTCCGGTGATAAGGAGAGATCTCGAGCAGTGGTTCTTTAGAATAACAAATTACGCGGACGAGCTGTTGGATTTCTCAGGCATGGACTGGCCAGAGAATGTGAAGCTGCTGCAAACCAACTGGATCGGCCGCAGCGAAGGAGCCAATGTCACATTTCGCACGGAACAGGAAGACGAGATTCCAATCTTCACCACTCGGCCAGACACTCTCTGGGGGGCGACCTTCATGGTGCTGGCCCCGGAACATCCGCTGGTCGAAAAGCTAACAACCCCGGATTTTCAGGATGCCGTAGACGCGTATGTGGCGGAGGCGGTCCGGCAGACCGACATTCAGCGCGAGGCTCTCAATAAGGAGAAAACTGGGGTCTTCACCGGAGGCTATGCCATTAACCCGGTCAATGACGAACGCCTCCCGGTCTGGGTGGCAGACTACGTCTTGATGACCTATGGCACCGGCGCCATCATGGGCGTGCCGGCCCACGATCAACGGGACTTCGAATTCGCGCGAATGAATGGCCTGGAAGTCAGGCCGGTCATCCAATCGCCTAACGGCCAGGAGCTGGACGGCGCCACGATGCAGGAGGCGGTCGTAGTTTATGGCCCGATGATCAACTCGGGCCCGCTGACCGGCACCTCCCAGGATCGTGCGATCGAAGCCACGAACGAATTCCTGGAGCAAAACGGTGTGGGTGAATCCAGCGTCGGCTACCGAATTCGAGATTGGTTGATCTCGCGGCAAAGGTACTGGGGCGCGCCAATTCCGATCATCAATTGCCCCGTGCACGGTCAGGTTCCCGTTCCGGAGGAGGAGCTGCCGGTCCTGCTCCCAGACGACGTAGAGTGGCTGCCCACCGGGCAGAGCCCGCTCAAGCTTCACCCGGATTGGAAGAACACGATATGCCCAATCGGTGGTGAGCCGGCCGAACGCGATACGGACACCATGGACACCTTCATGTGCTCGTCCTGGTATCACCTGCGCTACTTGAGCCCGGACTACAACGAGGGACCTTTCGACCCCGAGGAATATGACTACTGGATGCCGGTGGATACCTACACTGGTGGGGCAGAGCATGCCACAATGCATCTGATCTACACGCGCTTTTTCCATAAAGCCGGCCGAGATATGGGAATCATGAAGGGCTCAGAGCCGATGATCCAGTATCGAAGTCAAGGACAGATTTTGGGTCCGGACGGCCGGCGCATGAGCAAATCGCGCGGGAACGTCGTCGATCCAGATGCGCAGGTAGAGGCTTACGGAGCGGATGCGGTCCGAGCCTACCTCATGTTCGGCTATCGATGGATCGATGGTGGGCCCTGGAACGCGGAGAACATCCATGGCGTCGTTCGCTGGCTGAGCCGCGTCTGGTCACTGGTTCAAGAAACCGCCGGCGCCGAGCCCGGCGATGGAGACTCGGATGCCGCGAAACGGCTGACACGGAAGGTCCACCAGACCATTCGCGCCGTATCGCACGATCTCGAGAATTTCGATTTCAATACGGTTGTTTCAGAATTGATGGAGCTGAGCAATGCCATCGGCCTGGCACAGGATGATGGATTGACCGGCACTCAGGAATTCAACACAGCCGTCGAATCGCTGCTGCTGTTGATGGCCCCGGTAACACCGCATATAACGGAGGAGTTGTGGGAGCGACTCGGGAAGTCATACTCGATCCATCGAGCGCCATGGCCGGATTTCGATGAGCAATTGGCCAAAGAAGATCAGATCACGCTGGTTATTCAAGTGAATGGCAAAGTGCGCGACCGAGTCCCAGTTCCGGCCGATGTCTCGGAGGACCAGGCCAAAGAAATCGCGCTGACCAGCGAATCTGTCGCACGACATCTGGGAGATAAAGAACCGAAGGAGATAATCTTTGTTCCCGGCAAGTTGATCAACATCGTCATCTAGAACAATTTCAACCCATTAACTCCGACGCTTCGAAACAATTAAATAGTGTGAAGGGAGTCCATCAATGATTGATCACGCGCGAACGGTGATAGTTCCGGAAGGCGGAGCCAAGCCATTGGGGCCCTATTCCCCCGGCATTCGTGCCGGGAGTTTGGTGTTTGCCTCCGGGACCACCGGAGTAGATCCCGAATCCGGTTCGCTTCTGGAAGGAGTTGGCGAGCAGACGCGGCAAGCGCTAGCCAATCTGAGCAAAGTACTGGAAGCCGGGGGCAGCTCACTTGGCAATGTCATGAAAACCACGGTTTTCATGACAAATTTACAAAAGTTTGCGACAATGAATGAAGTTTATGGTCGGGTATTTGCCACTGATCCGCCGGCCCGATCGACCATCCAGGTGGCCGCGCTGCCTGGAGGCGCCTCCGTAGAAATTGAGGCAATTGCTTGGTTAGATGTCGACTAAACGCAGGTAAATAGCGTCGAGGTAACTTACATAAGTGTGTAGGTTTTGCGAAGGAAGGTACGACTACCGCTACGGGGGTTCTGCAGAAACACAGGGACCCCGCTCGGCTGGGGAGGGTGCGGGGCCCTGGGTGCCCGATAGAATCGGACACGCTCAGAGCTTAACGTAGGAATATTCGAACCAATGTAACCCGGGCTACCGGCCCGGATTAGGAGCACATGAATGGCAGGCGAACGCATTTTAGTAGTAGACGATGAGCCCAACATTGTGGATTTAGCCACGATGTATCTGGAGCGGGAGGGCTATCGGGTCGATTCGGCCTTCGACGGTGCTCAGGCACTGGAACGGATCAAGGAGCTTGAGCCGTCGCTGGTGGTCCTGGATCTCATGCTTCCGGAAGTTGATGGGTTTGAAGTTTGCCGCCAAACACGGATGCATTCGGATGTTCCGATCATCATGCTCACCGCTCGAGATGACGATGTCGACAAGATCGTGGGCTTGGAGTTGGGAGCTGATGATTACCTCACTAAGCCCTTCAATCCGCGCGAATTGGTGGCACGCATCAAGGCTATCCTGCGCCGGGCCGATCGATCGACGAGCCCAACCGATAAGCCCATCCACCTGGCAGACCTGAGCATCGACCCTGCCCGCAGGGAGGTGACGGTCAATGGAGAGCAGGTGGAGCTTCGGGCGAAGGAATTTGATCTACTACAGGCAATGGCAGAAAACCAGGGAATCGTGCTCAGCCGTGAACAACTGCTCAATCTCGCCTGGGGATACGACTTCTACGGCCAGACTCGAACGGTGGATGTTCATGTGGCTCACCTTCGGAAGCGCATAAAAGGGAGCCAGGTAAACATCGAGACCGTCACCGGAGTGGGATACAAGCTGGTCGTCTAATGTTTCGCTCGCTGCGATCTCGCCTGCTGCTGACCCACATGCTCGTCAGCGCCCTGGTGCTGATCATCGTTGCCGTCAGCCTGCTTTTGTTCCTGATCAACAGCCGTCAATTGGATCGACAAACGACCGCGCGCCTTGAAGGCGCGGCGGAACTTGTGGCCGAACGCGGGCCGCGAGTCCTGCAGTTCCTTGGAACCGATCGGCTGAACTCGGCCTTCCGCAACCTGGGTGTGGCGAATGCGCGCGGGATGATCGTGGGCCGCAATGGCGAAATTCTTGCCGACACCCGCGCGGGTGCCGAGGCTCCGCCTTCGGAGGTCATCAAAGGTGTAGGCTCTGCCGATGCCGCAACACAGGGAAGCTATGGGGGGATCCTGAACCGTTGGCTTTATGTGAGCCAGCCGCTCCAGGAGGGCCGGGCACTGGTCCTGTTGGCGCCGCGACCCAGCCCGATAGCCGCCCTGGGTGAGGCGTTCCTGCTGCCGCTCATTCTGAGAGCTGCGCTTGTGGCGCTGGGCGCCTCAGTTGTGCTTGCGTGGTTGATTTCGCGCTGGGTGTCTGCTCCGCTGCAGAACACGGCTCAAGCGGCCCGATCGGTAGCAGCCGGCGACTACGAGTTGCGGCTGACCCCATCAGGACCAGACGAAGCCCACAGCCTGGCAACTTCCTTTAATGAGATGGTGGAGCAGGTTCAGGGTAACCAACAAGCCATGCGAGACTTTGTCGCCAATGTTTCTCACGAGCTGCGGACGCCGCTTACTTCGATTCAGGGCTACGCCCAGGCCATTCTGGACGGCACCGCCCCGGACGCGAAAAGCGCGGCGGGCGTGATCCATGACGAGTCAGAACGACTTGGAAGGCTTGTGGAGGAGTTGTTGGACCTGGCCCGAATGGACACCGGCCAGGCCCCACTTGAGAGGAAGCCTGTTGACCTGGTGACCGTACTATCCGCGATCGTGGAGCGGCTCGAACTAAAGGCGGCCGATAAGGGTGTTCAACTTGAAAATGACGTGAACTCCCTTCCGTCACTTATCGGCGATGGGGATCGATTAGCACAGGTTTTCACGAACCTGATCGACAATGCCTTGAAACACGCGCCTGAGGGC
>CAYZXF010000429.1:0-5351 GCA_964482355.1 uncultured Anaerolineaceae bacterium
TTGATACCGCGGTAGAAGGCCTCGACATCTACGCCGCCAAGCTGGCTTGGGAAAGCAGCCTGCAGCCGGGGGTAGTAAGCCGTCCAGAAGGCGCGGCTACGGCCCACGAGATTTTCCAGCATGCGCGATTGCGATTCATGAATGCCGAGTGAAGCATCGTGAGCACCCTCAAGGGTCGAGCCGGAAAGGGTTGGGATCCGATCGAGCGCAGGCGCAATCCCCTGGCTGTAGATGGCGTGTCCAGCCTCGTGCGCGGATCCGAAGAGGGCAGGACCGAACTGATTTGGGTAGACGCGATTGGTGATGCGCACATCGCCGCGATTGAGGGATTGGCTGAAGGGATGGGGAGCCTTGTCCAGCCTGCCTCGATTAAAGTCGTAGCCGAGATCTCGGATCACTTCCAAACCAAAGTCAATCTGTGCCTGCTCGTCATAGGCAACGTGCAAGAACGAATCGTCGACCGCATCCGATTTTTCGCTGATGGCCTGAACCAACGGAATCTGTACCTCTCGAAGCTCAGCAAAGATTTCTCTCACCGTAGCCAGCTTCAATCCTGGCTCATAATCATCAAGTAGTGGATCGTACGGGCTGTCATAAGGTTCAAAGAAATTCACATAGGAGCGCTTGACGTCTAGAACCTTCTCCAAATGAGGCTGAAAGGCGGCGAAACTCGAAGCTGGTCGCGCCTCGACCCATGCGCTAAAAGCGAGACCGGTTGTTCGTACCGATTGTTCGACCCATTCGGTGGGCACTCGTCGGCTCTTGTCGAAATCTCGCCGAAGGCGTGCAACGATACCTGCTTCATCGGAATCCGGATCCAGGCCCTTGACCTCCGCTTCTGCTGCTTCCAGGGCCTCGCCAAAGTCATCTCGGATAAAGAGCTCGTGTGCCATGCTGGAGAGGGTGGCCATAGCATGCGAGCGGCCGTCGGCGCCTCCGGGCGGCATGTAGGTTTGCATGTCCCAGTTCAATAAGTCTGAAGCAGAGGCCAGATCAAAGACCCTGCCCGCCAACACACGGAGCTTTTCGTATTGCTCTCCCATACTTCTCCTGTTTAGACCGGTATCGAGGGCAGCGGCTTGCCGCCTACCGCGGCCAAAATTATACTTGTGATGTTTTTCGTCCTAGGCCACTCGCCGTTTAGCGTTGCTGAAGCCTCGCTTGTGATGAATTCCGTGCTAAATCACCCGCCAGCGCAGCGACTCGCCGTTTAGTGCAGCCAACACCTCGCCTGCGATGTCCCGGCCGGCTTTGGCCTGAGCCTCTACTGTCGCGGCTCCGATATGGGGAGTCGAAACCACATTTGGATGAACTAGCAGCTTCGATTCTCCGGGTGGCTCCTGGGAAAACACATCCAGTGCTGCTCCAGCCAGATGGCCGGATTCAAGGGCATCAAGAAGCGCCTGTTCATCCACGATCCCACCCCTTGCGGCCGATATCAGCCGGGCCCCAGGTTTCATCTTGCCCAGCGCCTCGCTGCCGAGCATGCCGCGGGTTTCATCATTCAATGGTAGGTGCACAAGCACGTAATCTGAGTTGCTGAGCAAAGTGTCGAAATCGGTCGGTTCGATCCCGTGACTACGGAGTTCATCTTCCGGTTTTAGCGCGTCGTAACCGAACACTTTCATTCCGAACGCGCTCGCCCGCTCCGCGATCGCCGTACCAATTCGGCCGACCCCGACGATTCCTGCCGTCTTTTCGAAAAGCTCCGAGCCTTTGAGTTCGGACTTGCGCCACTCCGCGCGCCGCATACTGGCGTCGGCTTTGGGTATGTCTCGAGACAAAGAAAGCATAAGACCGAGCGTGAGCTCAGCTACGGCCACGGTCGCCGCCTGTGGGGCGTTGACGACGGTGAGCCCCCGTGATTTGGCAGCCTTCAGGTCGATATTATCGACCCCCACCCCTGCCCGACCGATAATTTTGAGCCTTGAGCCTGCTTGTTCAAGTAGCTCGGCCGTGACTTTGGTGCGCCCTCGAACTACGAGTGCGTCGCTCTCCCCGAGCGCTTCGAACGTCTCGGATTCAACAACTTCCGCCTGCTCCCGAAGCAGCCGCAGCCCCTGCTCGGACAGGCCATCGGTCACCAACACACGCCAGGTCATGGTGAGAACCCGGCTATTGTACACGCCATCACGAAAGGGAATGGCTTATGAATTTTTGTAGCGAAGATCGAGGGGGTACCAGGCCAAATGAAATAGCATATGACCTGCTACGGCGGCGATCAGGCCGTATTGCCAATACAGCCAGCCAAGACCAAGCGACACCCAAAGGTTGGTGCCAATCGCCGAGATGTACAGTAATGAGGATTTCTGGGCCCCGGCGGCAAACAAGCCCGGAAGGTGGCCCAAGCCAAACAGTAGTCCAGAGATCACGATGGCTGCCCAATATACCGATGATGTAGGCGGGTCAATGAGCAGAGTGCCCAGCCAGACCATCAGCGTCATTAAGCCCCACCGGGTCAGGATCTCCTCTACCAGACCGCCAAATAGTAGCCGTCCTGAAAGGCCAAGCTGAATGCGGATTTCCTCAATCACTTTCACGGTTTCTTTCCCAAGACGGGGACGAATGTAGCCGTAGTAGACAAGCAAGAAAGGGATCACCAGGATCGCCGTCACCGTGATTGTGGGCAGAACCAGGTCTGAGAGATCGGACGGGATCGGCTCGCCACTGGTAATTGCCTGAAAAACCGGTGCGCTCAAGCCGACTCTTGGAGCCAGCGCGGTACCAATCGCGGCCGCGATCGCCACCAGTACCAGATTCTGCACAATCCCCAGCACAATGAGCGAGGACCGAGTTGGTACTGGGCCTTTCGACTTCGCTACGGTTCGCCGCAGGGTGTCTACTTGTCGATAGCTCGCAATGAAGATTCCGGGAAGTGATGCTAAAAGCAGAAGACCGAAGAGTGAGAAGTTGAATGTCATGTTTGGATACGGTTTGAGGTCCTAGAGCTCAAGGAGGTGCACCGGCCTGATTTCAGCTCGCATCAAGCTTCGGGGAGGTGATCGACTTCGATTTCGGCCAGCTCGCGTAAGCGATTATCGTCTTCTGAGTTTGGTTCGTAGCTAGTCGAAAACCAGGTTTCCAGGATCTCTTTCGCGACCGCCTCTGAGGTCGAACGCAGCGACATACAGAGCAGGTTGGCGTTGTTCCATATGCGGGCGCCCCGCGCGGTTTCGGCGTCAAGGCAGAGCGCGGCTCGTATTCCCGGCACCTTGTTTGCGGCCATGCTGACGCCAGTTCCGGTCCAACAGAACAGCAGACCTTCATCCGCCTGCCCGCTGGAAATGTCTTCGGCCACCGCTCGAGCAACCCCCGGCCAGTGCCCGACTACGTCCTTCAGGGGTCCGTGCAGAGTCAGCTCGTGGCCGCGCCGTTGGAGTTCATCCACCACTGCATCTGTCACCGAGTTGCGTTCGTCGGATCCGACAGAAATTTTCATAAGGTGGCGATTCTATCAGGGCCCGACCGTGATCTGCACCATCACCGGCAGATGGTCTGAGGCTAACGCCTGGATAACTTCGACCTGATCGCCAGTCAGGTCGGTGGAGTGCCACACCCAATCGATGCGTTTGCTTGGATCCCGCGCGTTCCAGGTGAGCCCTGGACCGGCTCCCGACTCAATCCAGGAATCGATCAGCCCTGCCTCTTCTAGCAGCGCGATTTCTGGCGACCCGGATTCCGCGTTTAGGTCACCGAGTAGGATCGAGTTCGGCCGGCCATCCCAGAAATCGAGCAGAACGGGCACCTGAAGCAGCCGAATGTCGTGATCCTCTTCAATCTGGTGCAGGTGAGTATTGATTACCAAAAGGGGATCGCCAGCGCCTACGTCAATCTCGACCCATGTGTAGCCGCGGCCGATCAGGGAACGGTCCCGCGGCAGCTCTCCGGATCCGCTGGCCAGGACGGGAAGTCGCGAGAGGATTGCGTTTCCCCAGTGAGGCTCCTCCGTGCCACTGAATACGATTGCCATATCCAGCCGCCGGGACAGCCAGGTCACGAGGTCGCTTGCCCCATCCAACAGTCGATCGCGAGTGATCTCCTGCAATGCCACAACATCCGCACCGCTGTCCTCGATCACCTTTGCGATAGCTTCAGGATCGTGACGGCCCAAGCTCCCGAAGGCAGAGTGGATGTTGTACGTCATCACTCGCACCGGAGCGCCGGTGGGAGGATTTGGGGTTGGAACGGGTCCGGCTAAGATCCATAGTAGCAGCGGCAGTCCTAACAGCAAGCTTGCCGCCCACACCGGTGCTCCGTCGCTTTCGGCATCGGGAATTTGTAGCCCACGTGAGGCGATCAGCAGCATCAAGCCAAAAAGGGCCGCTGCGGCAGGCGGAATAGCTGCACGAGGGAAGGGCAGTGCAATATCAAGTGATAGGTAGAAGGCAAACACCAGTACTAGGAATAGCAGTGTACCGAGCGGCAGCATCACGCCGGTACGAGTGAGACCGCCGCGCTCGGCGGTCCTGGCTCGCACGCTCAGGAAAGCCCATCCCCAGCCCAATACAAACTGACTGATGGCGGCGGTAAGCAGCACGAACGTCCCTGCCTGGCCGGCGGTGACGATCGCCAAAGTCAGATAGACGCCAGCTGCCAGGGCCAGCGCGCCGCGGAAGGTCTCCGGTCGGGCCAGGCCATAGAAAATTCCCAATACCAGAAGCAGATTGCCAATCATGACAACCAGAAAAGCGGCGGAGGGTCCGACCCCACTCAATTCACCAAGCAACCCCGGGCTCTGGAAGATCAACACCTCAAGCAGTAAAAACGCTCCTATCGCAATCAACGGTACTGCTCCTGACCAAGCAGTTTCCGATTTCGCGTCTGAGCTGGGAACCGGTTCCTTCAAAATCGCCCAAACCGTCAGCACTGAGATGAACACCGTGACGATTAGAGGAACGGTGCCGGGGATCCAAGTGAGGTCGACTGAGCCGAATGCACCGCGCAGCACGGTATCGCAGGTCAGGCCGAGGGCAAAACCAAAGGCCCAGCGAGGGGCCGCGTTATCCGTGGTGGCCCGCAAATGGCCCATGAAAACTGGCAAATACAGAAGAAAGACCGCTATTCCGGCCATGCTCAGCCAAAGGTCGAGACCAGGGTCTATGACGACCTGCTCGATCAGGCGGAGAATTGCTAAGCCGCCGGCTGAAATCCATAGGGCAAGCCGGGGGCCAGCCACGCGCCACAGCAGCGGCGCCAGGAGCGCCAGCAGAAAGGTCCCAAACGCGTAAGGAGCAAGCGACACGGCAGAGAGCCCCACCGTGTCCCGCAGGTACCATGTCAGGCTGCCAATAAACAGCCGCAGCATCTGCAGGCCCATGGTGACAACCAGAATCGGAAGAATCCACTGTCTC
>CAYZXF010000430.1:0-2316 GCA_964482355.1 uncultured Anaerolineaceae bacterium
CCATCGACGTTCTTCTCGCTTCCTTTATCTCTAAGCTGTTGAAGAACAGCATCCGCGGAGGCTGTCATCTCACAAATCTCCTTATGGGAAGATCCCGCGTCCCTGATAGACCTTCTCGAGCCGTGAAAGTGCGATGATGTAGGCCGCTGTCCGCCAATCGGTGGGAATTTCCTCAGACTTGTCTTTCACTCGACCGTAGGCTTTCATCAGCATCTTGTGAAGCTTTCGATCGACCTCTTCCAGGTCCCAGAATTCACTGCGCTTGTTCTGCAGCCATTCGAAGTAGCTAACGATCACACCGCCCGAATTGCAGAGGATATCCGGAATGACGTGGATGTTTCTTTCCTGAAGGATGGCGTCGCCATCGGTATCCGTTGGGCCATTAGCGCCTTCGGCCACGAGTTTCACATTAAGCAAAGGCGCGGTTTCCCCTGTGATCTGGTTCTCTAACGCGGCGGGAATGAAGATGTCAGCCTCGGTTGCCAGAAACGCCTCGTGTTCTATCTGTTCCGCCTTTTGATAATCCCTGACCATTCCATCGACAAGCATGCTGTCGGTAGCGCGTGCGGCGCGCATCTTGATGGCGGTTGTGTGCTCCAGGAGCTCATCCGGATCAATCCCCGCGTGATTCGCGATTGCCCCCGAGGCATCTTCCACCGCCACGAGCGTTGCGCCGAGCTCCTTCATTAAGCGCGCAGCCCAGGATCCCACATTGCCGTATCCCTGCACAAAATAGGTTGCGTCCTTCAAATCGAGGCCGGCGTCTTCAGCCCAGCGCCGGATGAGGAAAGCTACGCCCTGGCCGGTTGCCTTATCTCGACCGACACTGCCTCCCAGATCCACAGGTTTTCCGGTGACCACGTGGTAGCTTCGCTGGCGCTCGTGAGGCCGCACCGTCGAGATGTAGGTATCCAGAATCCAGGCCATGATCTGCGCATTGGTATTCATGTCGGGGGCCGGGATGTCAAATTCAGGCCCGATATTGTTGCCAAGGGCAAATGTGAAGCGCCGAGTGATCTTTTCAACTTCTGTTTTCGAGTAATGCTTTGGATCAAATTGGATGCCGCCCTTCGCGCCGCCAAATGGAAGGTCGGCGATGGCCGTTTTCCACGTCATCCAAGTGGCGAGTGCTCGCACTTCGTTGATATCCACCGATTGGTGGAATCGGAGGCCGCCTTTGAACGGTCCGAGAACGTTATTGTGCTGAATACGGTAGGCAGTAAACATCTCCACCCGGCCGTCATCCATGATGGCTGGAAAATTCACCTCAATCTCATTCATGGGCTTTTCGAGGATCTTGCGTATATCCGGATCGAGATTCATGAGATCGGCAGCCTTGTTGAACTGCCTGCCGACGTTCTCGTAAATCTTGGAGCCGTTCGTCATCATTATTGTCGATTCATGAGATCAAGCCTCGGAATCATAGCCTCACATAGACTCTACCGGTCTATTGTCTCCAGAGCAGCCAATATTCCATTAGTCCAATCAGCATAAAACTCCGCATCGATCTCGCGGAATTCCGCTTCGGATTGGGCTAATAGTTTCTTTGCCTTTGGGAGCCAGCCGTCAATATTAGATTGACCCAATGCGTCTGCCCATAATGCCCGGTGGTATGCTCGATCCCACCGCATTCCGTGTTGAGTGTGCAAAGTACCGACCTCTTCGAAAGCACCAAGAGCCTTCTCCCAGTGCCCCTCGGCTACTGCCAGGCTCGCTTCTGCCTCCGCCAGCCAGACTTTATCGATCGCCCAGTCCAATTCCTTTGCAACCGTATGTGCTTCGTTCAATCGTTTGTTTGCTTCCTCCAAGCGGCCCTGCATGGTGTGGATCTGAGATTGCCTGCACAAAGGCAAAACCGTACCAGCGTAGTGCAATTCCATCGAGAGGATCGCGTCCAATGCACTTTCCGCTTCCTCGAGGTTCGTGCCAGTATGCAACACAACATCAGTCATATACACCGCGATCGAATAGATGAAATTTGCGTCACCTGCATCCAACGAGAACTGCAGAAGGTCGCGGAAGGCTTCCATCGCTGCATCGACGCGCCCCATACGATCGTCCAAGATAGCACCCGTAATTTGAACGTTTCGGCCGCCAAAACCGGTGTCATCGACTTCCTCCAGCAGAGCCTTTAGCTTGGATTGGTAGTTCTCTACCCATCTGAGCTCGCCGAGCAGCAATCCCCATCCACCCGCGTTGGCACCGTAAAAGAATTCAAAGGCGAACCGATGCCTCTCCCGGGCCAAACTAGCCGCACGCTTCAAATCATCAAATGCACCGGTCAAGTCGCCGACAGCGAAGCCGTACAGGATCGCC
>CAYZXF010000431.1:0-5392 GCA_964482355.1 uncultured Anaerolineaceae bacterium
ATCAACCACTCGCAATCGATCCCAGACCTTCAAACACCGGTGCCCGGCCTTTGGTTTGCCAGCATGAGCCAGGTGTACCCCTGGGATCGGGGCACAAATTTTGCGGTCGAAATCGGCCGTCTGGCCGCAGCCCGGATTAACCAGAGCGATTGAAATCCGTGGAGTCCGTCGAAAAAAAACGCTGGATAATCTGCACCAGACTGGTCCCGCAGATCGCCAGTTTGCTATGAAAAGTCACTGGATTATGTGGAGCATAGCGGGCTTGCTGATAGGAATCCCGCTGCTCGCGGCCTGCGCTACGAGCCAGCCGGCGACCTCGACCAGCGTACCCACGCCGGCCAGGCCGACTCGGACCCCGCCGCCGCCCGCCACCGTCATTCCTACTATCAGCCCTATCATCCTCCAGGTCGGCGAGCCACTTTCGGAGCACCGCGGCCGCTACTTTTCCGCCTCTGGTGTGTGTACTCCGTGCCACCAGAATATGAAAGATGACTCAGACGCCAATGTTTCCATCGACGAGTTCTGGCGATCATCGATGATGGCCAACTCCGCGCGCGATCCGTTCTGGCAAGCCTCGGTTCGTAATGAAACCATCTCGCGCCCCGAGCAAGCGCTCTCGATCGAGGGCACCTGCGCCACTTGCCACATGCCCATGGCGAGCTATACGCAGGGCGTTGATGGGGTGCAGTCCGAGATTTTTGGATCCGGATTGACTGACCCAGAGCACCCGCTCCACGATCTCGCTATGGACGGGGTCTCATGTACGCTCTGCCACCAGGTTATCGAGGAAGGGTTGGGTTTTCAGTCCAGCTACAACGGCGGCTTCGAGGTCGACATAGAAACCGAGCCAGGAGACAGGGTGGCATATGGCCCCTATTCTGTTGAAGTGCCTCATCTAGTCTCTATGCAGTTGACCTCCGGATATATTCCCACTCAAGGACTGCATCTTGGTGACTCGGAGCTCTGCGGAACATGTCACACGTTTTTCGTCGGATCCTCATTTCCGCTTCAGACCACCTACTTTGAATGGTTCTACAGCGATCACCGGGGAGCTCAAACTTGCCAGGACTGCCACATGCCGGAAGCGGTGGGTGGAGTGAGAATCGCTACTGAGAGCGATTTTCCTCGCAGCCCTTTTTCCGAACACGTGCTCGTCGGCGGGAACGCCTACATGTTGGATTTATTTAAAACTTTTGTTGATGACCTGGGCCTGACCGCCTCCGCAGAGCAGTTTGAAGTCACGCGGCAGCGGACGGTCGAACAACTGCGGAACCAAACGGTAGAGCTGGAACTCGAGCAGATGCATCTGTCGGGCGGGCGGCTCACGGCCGACCTGCGCATCAAAAACCTGACAGGACACAAGTTTCCCAGCGGATTTCCCTCGCGCCGGGCGTGGATCCGCTTCGTTATTGAGGATGGCAATGGTCAGATAGTATTTGAGTCAGGCGGGACCGACGCACTGGGGAAAATCATCCACAACAATGGCGATGACGACCTGACGGTCTTCGAACCCCACTACCTTGCCATCGTGCAGCCCGAGCAAGTGCAGATCTACGAATCGATCATGGCCAACGCGAGCGGCGAGATCACCACCAAGGTGATGGGAGCCACCGAATACTTAAAGGACAATCGGATTATGCCGGCCGGTCAGGATAAGTTCGGCGCGGTGGAGGCCATACAGCCACGTGGAAACGCGGTCGGAGACGAAGATTTTCAGGGGGGTGTGGATGAAATCCAGTATGCCATTGATCTGCGGGAGGAGACGGGGCCTTTTACCGTCACCGTAGAGGTGCTCTACCAATCGATAGCTCACCCCTGGGTTGAGGCCATGCGGAGCCTTGGATCAGACGAAGTGGAGAAGTTCCTGAAGTTCTACGACTCAGTTCCGAACGCGCCTGTGGTGGTCGCGAGCGAAACGATCGAAATTGGGGAATAGTCCGTGGATCGGAGGCGGCAAACATAGGGTCAGCGAATTGGGTTGGCTAATTAACCAGCATCAGACTGAGGCCGCTAAGGTCCGCATCAACACCAACGCGAATCGGGTTACGCACCGATCTTTACGCAGGGGAAGAGTTCGGGGAGCCGCGGACTCCCCGAAGAGAAGCCTTTTTACGCCGTGCTCAGGGCGTTATTTGCGCGCCCTCACAACAGTGGGCAACTCGTCGTAGTGTAAATCGCGGCATCTGCATAGGTATCTCACCTCCTTTCGTATCATCGATGGTCATCTATGAATCAACATAAAAAAAACCCGCTTCAGGCAAGCTGCTGAATGTCGGGGGCAAAATTCAGCATCAATACGCCACAGCACGAAGCCACCGAATCCTGGTTTAAGACATAGAACGTCTGTCGTCCTTCCGGGCGAACGTGAACCAGATTGGCCTCGCGCAAGAAAGCCAGGTGATGTGAAACAGTCGGCTGGGTCACATTCAGATCTTCGGCCAGCTCACCTACTGATCGCCACTCGCAGCAGCAGAGTTTCATAATCTCCTGCCGGGTCGGATCCGATAGTGCCTTCGCGAATTCAGTGAGGTCGGTTTTCTTATTCATAGATGTTCGTCTATATATTTACACATTACAGGGTGAGTTGTCAAGTTCGGTGATTGCTAAGAAATCTATTGGTTTACTTCGACAAACCAGCGATGCACCGGGCCCATAATGTGGGCGTTTGCAGCGCAGATGTCGACCAGCGAGGGAGAGCTAAGAGTATTTAAATCCAGCCTCGATGATTTGATCCACAAGCCCTTATAGCGCAGCAGATCGCCCCTCGAGCTCTCCTTGTCATAGCCGGGGGGTACCCGTTTGAGCTGATCGCCGCCAAACTCGAAACCCTTGTTCTTGACCATATTGTCCAAGGCTTTGCGGAGATTTTCCCCCGAGCGCTCGCTTGCCACAGAATTTCGATACGCGGTCAGGTACTCCTTGGGGAAGACATGGTATCCACCGTAAAAAGCGGCACCTTCTGTGTCCATGAAGAAGTGAAAGCCAGGGCTTCCTTTCTTTTGCGGCCCTTCCCAGAAGTTGATTCCGATATGGGTTTTGTAGGGAGTCTTGTCTTTGGAAAAACGGATATCTCGATAGATGCGCATGATCGAGCCTGCGCCATTCGTTCGCAGGTCGTACGCAATCCGCGGGAATTCGGATTTGAGACGTTCACCAAGCTCGACAACCAGCGATAGCGCAGGAGTCTGGAGGAAATCGATATATTCTTGTTTGTGCTCCGCGAACCATTCACGATTGTTGTTTACCGCTAGCTCTCGAAAGAAGCGAAAGCCCTCTTCCGGAAAGCCTTCAAAAGCCTTTACCTCGTCCATTAGGAATCCTCCCTGATCTCAGCAAGGATTCAAGATTATTCCGGACCGTTCGAGGCGCGTCAAGGGTGGGGGGCTTTAGAGAATCGTGGGTCTGCAAATGTGGGAGAACATGGCGTGCTGGAAGCTGCCGATTGATCGGTCCCCGTCTGCTCAGCTCAATCCTTTGAATCTTGCATCGCGACCCAATTACGGACCACGCTCTCGAGACCCGATTTCTTGGTGTTGAATTCCTCTTCACTTTCCACTCGAAAGACACGCGCTTCAGCCGCATCCCCCTCCAAAATGCGTTCTGGATCCTCGATGGTGGCGCCAGTGTGGAAGGTTAGATTAACGAACTTCTTGGCGCGCGGGTTGAAGGTTGCTAGATTACCCTTATACATGAACGTTGGAGCTCCCCATTTAATGTCCTCTTCCATCTTGGAATCGGCACTCAAGACGGTGCTTCGAATAACCTCCCACAAATCCTTGAAAGGATTATCGGCGTTTGCCATCCATTCATCTACCTTCGCATTTTTGTTCACGATTGAGCCCTCACCTTCTAAGGAGATAATATGATAACTGAGGTCATCCGCTCCCTTTACGACCACAGTACTTGGGCAAACCAGCGCATCTTTAACGCTACCGCTGAACTCACCCAAGAGCAATTCCTGGAAGAGGTGGGTCTAAGCTACGGCTCTCTGCGGAACACCTTCGTACACACAATGAGCGGCCAATGGATCTGGCTGGAGCGCTGGCGAGGAAGCTCACCGACGGCGTTGCTGGATCAGGCGGACTTTCCTGATCTAAGCTTCATCCGAAGTCGCTGGGAGGAGATCGAAAAAGACACTCGCCAGTATCTAGAACGTCTGAAAGCGGATCAGCTGGACAACGTTATTTCCTACACTACGATCGGAGGCAGTCCTGGTGCATACCCTCTCTGGCAGCTGATCGTGCAGCAAGTGAATCATCAGACCCAGCACCGCAGCGAGGCAGCCGTCATGCTGACCAACTTCGGACACTCCCCGGGAGATCTGGATCTCGTGGTTTACTTCTCGGAGTTGAAAAGCTAAGCGCATGATCACTCCCAAGCGGTCGGTGTTGATGACAGCATTTTGGAAAGTTCATCGCTGGATCTACGATCGGTCAGGAGGCCGGATCGGATCAAGTACATTGGGAAAACAGATCGTTCGACTAACCATCATCGGCCGCAAGAGCGGCCAGCCGCGCAGCGTGCTTGTGTACGCGTTCCCCGCTGGAGATTCTTATGCGATTGTCGCATCAAATTTAGGCGACGATGCGTATCCACTCTGGTATCTGAATCTAAAAGCCAACCCGGCCGTGACGGTAGAGGTTGAGGGAAAGCAATTTGAAGCGGTCTCGAGAGAGGCGGAGGGCGAAGAACGGGAGCGCCTCTGGGCAGCCGTAACGGAGGCCGATCCCAGCTACACCGAGTATCAGAAGCGGACCGAGAGAGTAATTCCGGTGATCGTTCTGGAAGCGGAAGAAAATCTCACAGGGACGAGCTAAGATGAATGTCCGGCAATTTCAACATGCCTGGCGCAAGGACCGGGCCGAGTGGGATCGCGTGCTGGCAGAGGTCGATAGCGAGCGGATGCTAGAGCCCCGCCTGCCGGGAGGCTGGTCGGTAAAAGACGTGATTGCCCATGTTAATTGGTATGAACGGGAAATGGTGGTGCTGCTGGAAACGCGAGAACTCGCCGGCTCAGAACTCTGGGAGCTGCCGGCAGATGAGCGCAATGTCCCTATCCACGAAAGTAACAAGGATCTCCCGCTGGAGGGGGTACTTGCTGAATCCAATCGAGTTTTCGAACGATTGTGGGAGCTGGTCAGCCAGCTCGCAGACGAAGACCTGATGCAGGCCTCACACTTCGATCAGATGCCCGAGGATTGGGAGCCCTGGCAGGTCATCGCCGGCAACACCTACGAGCACTACCAGGAGCACATCCCGGATATTCGTGGTTTGCTAGCTGAACCGAAGCATTAATTCGCGCCCGGATTGCCTACTCCTCAGCTGCAGCTTGCTCCCGACCCAATCGATTAAGCAGGCTGTACATCACCGGAACCAAGAGCAGCGTTAGAAA
>CAYZXF010000432.1:0-1987 GCA_964482355.1 uncultured Anaerolineaceae bacterium
GCCCCCAAGAAGAAGCGCAGGCTCCCCTGGCGTCGATGATTGTCCCTGAAATGGAGCTCGCAAGGAGCACGTGCTAAATGGCAAGCGCTGCCCAGTCTGATATCCGTCTTGCTGCCGGAGCACATATTGGGGCTTCCCCGACCCGTACACTTTTAGAAGATCGAGCTCGAGCTGAAACCATCCGGACAGCAAGCGGAATGGTGCTTTCGGTAGGAGTGATCGCGGATGGAATCGGCGGCGAAAACGCCGGCGAGCGGGCAGCAGAGCTGACAGCAACCACGATTTTCGAGAACCTCGAAAGCTCTCGCGAACGAAACATCCCCCGTATGCTGGAGGCCGCGTTGATAGAGGCAAACCAGCGGGTCTTCGCTGAGGCACAAAAGAGTCGCCGGAAGACCAACATGGGCTCAACCGCGGCCATCGCGGCCGTCTGGAACCATCGGCTATATGTAGCAAACGTTGGCGACAGCCGCATTTACCTCCTTCGCGGGCAAAAAGCGTATCCGCTAACCGTGGACCACACCTGGGAAAACGAAATCGTGAGCTCGGGTAAGCTCGGCCCGATGGAAGCCGCTAAGCATCCCCGTAGAGATCAAATTGTGCGATCGATTGGCTACGAGCCGAAGGTCAATGTGGATCTTGGATTGTGGCTGCAGAGGGGCGAGGAGTCTGCGGCCGAAGCCAGGGCCGCGCAAGGATTACCTCTGAAGAGCGGCGATGTTGTACTGGTGTGCTCGGATGGCTTGATCAAGACTAGGCGTGATCAGCGCTCCGCCCACTACGTTGAAGCAAGTGAATTCACTGCGCTTGTACGGGGGCGATCCCCGGCCGGGGCTGTCGATCAGTTGATCAAAAAGGCACTGAAGCGTCAGGTAGACGACAACGTGTCAGCCGTCGTTTTGGAAATGCCAGGGGGTGGCGTTTACTACCGACGCTATCTGGTGCCGGCAATAGGAGCGGCAGCCGCCTTTGCATTGGTGATCGGCGCCGCGGCCTGGGCGGTTCCGAAGTTATCCGGGGCACTGGCGGGACCTAGCGCAGGCCCGACCATTCCCGCGCTGCCCTCCGGCGTGGCTTATGTATCCGAGATCGGCGGACGAGCGGAGATAAGCGCCGCAAGCGGCGTTTTCGAGAATCTCCGGCTCGAGCAGCTGGTAACAGCAGGCTCCGGCGTGCAGCTTCGCACCCTCGGAGGGACAAGCTACGCGAGGCTCGGACTACCGGACCGATCCATCATCTATCTTGGCCCCGACAGTCAGATAGAGCTGCTTGAGATCGAGGGTGAATCTGGAACCAGTATGCAGCTGCTGAGCGGCGTGGTACTGGTTTCTGGTCAGGAGTCTGGAGAATCTGTGATCTCGGTGCTGGCTCCATCCGGAGTGCTGACGAAGTCGACCGGGTCGATCTTGGGAGCATTCTGGGACCCAATCGCTGGTCAGTTTGAGGTGGATTGTTTCGAAGAGATCTGTGAAGTGATCTTCCCCGGGGGAGTCTCGATGGGGCTAAGCGCCGGTCAGCGGATCATCATTACCCAGGCAGGCGAAGTCCTGGGTCCGTTGGCTATCGAACATGTCCGATATGCGTTTGGCCAGTATGTTGGAGGATTGGTGCTGGCGGCAACGCTGGAGCCAATCCTGGCCGGGGGTTCCGATACTCGGCCGACGCGTACACCGTTGGGGCCATTGTTTGTTTCTCCAACACCGGTGCCGCCGACCCGCACCCCGAAGCCGCCTCCGCCTCCGCCGGATGAACCGGGTCCCCCACCTCCGGCGCCGACGGAGGAGCCACAGCCCACAGAAGAGCCACAGCCTACCGAGGTGCCTCAACCGACGGAAGAGCCTCAACCGACAGAGGAGCCTGAGCCGACCGAGGAGCCTCAGTCAACCGAGGCGCCGTAGCCGATAGGCCCGAGCCGCCGCCGGAGCCAACCGCAGAGTAGGACAGCACCCGCTCGAAGGCCGCCCTCCATCCAATAGCAATCCACCGT
>CAYZXF010000433.1:0-1932 GCA_964482355.1 uncultured Anaerolineaceae bacterium
GTGTGGGCGGTATTGGATTTGAACCAACGACCTCATGCATGTCAAGCATGCGCTCTAACCAACTGAGCTAACCGCCCAGGTTTGTGATTATACAACCTGATTTGCGCGAATCAATGGTCCAGCGAAATCAATCGTTTGTGGATGCTATAATGCCGCCCAATGTCTACAGGCACTGACGAGCTAATGGAACCGAACGAGCCCAAAAAATCAGACGACCCGGTGATTTCAGATCCAGCGTCCGATCGAGAATCCGATGCCCAATACATCCGCCTGAGGCGGTCACATATCTACCTGGCGCTAATTCCGGTCGCGGCCCTCGTGGGTTTCGCTGCCGGCTATCTGGTGTGGGGTGAAGACGCGGCTCAAGACGTTGCTGCTGCACCCGCTCAAGCCTCAGCGCCTCAAGCAGAAGCGATCGCGAGTCGGCTCGAAGTCGACCCGGCCGGCGATCCTTCTCTCGGTCCGGCCGATGCGCCGATCACGATCGTTGAATTCAGCGATTTCAATTGCCCCCATTGCCAACGCTGGCACCGAGAAGTTTCTCAGGAATTGCTTAGCGCCTATCCTGATCAGATTCAGTTTGTGTATAAGGATTTCCCCATTGTCGGCGGCGGTCGAGCTGGCTTTCTAAGTGCACAGGCGGCACATTGCGCAGAGGAGCAGGGTGCGTACTGGGAATACCACAACGCACTATTCTCCGGTGCCTATACCCTGGATTCATCTGGCATCGACCAGATTGCAGTGGATCTTGGATTAGACCTCGATCCCTTCAAGGAGTGCATGGTTGAGTCCCGCTATGCGGAAGAGGTCCGGGATGATTTCAATTACGGCGTGAGCCTGGGCGTCAGCAGCACCCCTACCTTCTTCATTAATGGGATTCCCCTGGTCGGAGCTCAGCCGGTCGCGAATTTCGCCCAAATCATCGATAGTGAACTCGGCAACTAGCCGATTCATCGCCCCTCAAGCTATCCTTCATTCCACCTTAAGCTGCACATGCTAAAAACCTCCAGATTCAGAGCAAAACGGAGGAGACCATGACAGAAAAGCGTTATTCGCTCGTTGTAGTTGGTGTATCCATCGCCCTGGCGCTTGGGATCGGCTTCTTTGCCCTGGTGAGTGGTTTGTTCTTAGGGTACCAATGGGGCAAGTCGGCAGGCAAGGCGGAGATAATCGAAGAACTTCCCGGTATTGGCGCCCGAGCGATCGGGCCGCTGCTCGAGGAGTTTTTGCCTCGCGGCGACCGTAGTCCGGAGCAGCTGGTCCCGCGCGGAAACCAGGATGGTCTCCCCTTCCGAGGTGGGCCGTACCTCGGCGTAGCATTCCAGGTGATCACACCGGAGCTTCGGGAAGAGCTAGATTTAGAGCAGGAGCACGGTGCGCTCGTGGTCGAAGTCGTTTCTGACAGCCCGGCGGACGACGCAGGGCTTCAGGAGGGCGATATCATCCATGCTGTCGACGGTGCAGAGGTCAACGAAAATCATCACCTTGCGGAATTGATCGGCAGCTTTGAGCCCGGCCAGCAAATCGAACTGACCGTGATCCGTAACGGACGCAGTATCACCGTCGATGTGGAGCTGGGTACGCGACCGGGAGGAAGCTCGCTCGATGGAGAATTCCTCGGCCGTTTTCTCGGCCAGATAACGCCTGGGTTCCAGTTCCAGGGACAGCTCCCAGAAGGATTTGAGCTGCCGGAAGGTTTTCGATTCGACGGCGCACTTCCAGAGGGATTTGAATTTCCTGAAGGCTTCGAGTTTGAATATCCCTGCGGCGATGAGACCTGCCGATTCCCAGAAGACTTTGAAGGATTTGAGGGTTTCAAGGGTTTTGAGGGCTGAGCCAGAGCATCGCTAACGTAGCATCTGACTCCCGCTCCAAACGTCTTGCATTCCTGGCGCTAGGGGCGGGAGTTCTGAGTCTGGGCTTCTCGGCCAT
>CAYZXF010000434.1:0-12631 GCA_964482355.1 uncultured Anaerolineaceae bacterium
CGGTGCACGGGGTTCATCTTTAGGTTCTTCGATTTTTGCCGTCTTGGTTTTCCCTTTAGCCATCATCCGAATCCGTTCTACTGCTCAGTGCATCACGATCCCGCCGTCCACTGCCAGCACGTGTCCGGTGATATAGGCCGCATCGTCCGAGGCAAGGAAGGCGACCGCCTTCGCCACCTCTTCGGGCTGGCCGGAGCGTCCGAGCGGGATCATACCCAGGAGAAAATCCTTTGCTTCTTCCGGAGTGTCATCCCAGATCTCAGTATCAATATATCCTGCAGCAATTGCATTTACCGTAATATTTCGAGAAGACACTTCTCGAGCCAGGGCTTTGGTGAAGCCGACCTGACCGGCTTTTGAGGCCGAGTAATTCGTCTGACCTGGATTGCCCATCTGGCCCGATATTGACGTGATGCTGATTATCCTGCCATAGCGCTTCCTCATCATATGACGCACGGCCGCTTTTGAGCAATTGAATGTACCTTTGAGGTTCGTGCGTATGACGTCGTCGAAGTCTTCTTCCTTCATCAACATGATGAAGCCATCACGAATGATGCCGGCGTTGTTGACCAGGATGTGCAGACCGTCGAATTCCTCAACCGCGAACTTCACCAGATCCTGCGCTTGCCGCAGATTGCTTACGTCGGCTTGAAATGCCTTTGCCTGGCCTCCGGATTTCTCGATCGCCGCGACTACTTCTTCCGCACCCTCCGCACTCGAGTGGTAATTAACGACCACGCTCGCGCCACGGCTGCCGAGGTCTTCTGCAATTGCCTTCCCGATCCCGCGGGAAGCCCCGGTCACGACAGCTACCTTGTCTTCAAATCCCATGTTCAGCTCTCTCGTTTCGTTGAAAGGGAGCCGCGTGCTCGCGACTCCCTCATACTCAGCTTCGAGTGCGGATTATACCTCCCGGAGATTTTCCAATGCTTGCCTCAAATAACGGGTGCGTTGCAGAAGACCGCTGGCTAGGCGTCCCCGAGAAGCCTATCGGCGATAGCGTTCAGTTCTTCGTCAGAATAATAATGAATGATTACCTGGCCGCCCTGCTTGGATTGGCGCAGATCGACTTTGGTGCCCATAGCACTCTCGAGGCGCTGAGCCAGGTCCGCCATGTGAGGATCGACCACTTTGGGCCTTGATTTCGCCCGAGGCGTAGATTCTTGGCTCATCTGGCGGACGAGTTGCTCCGCCTGACGTACGTTCAGATCCCGAGACACGATTACTTTCAAGGCCGACGCCTGCTGCTGAGCAAGAGGCAAACTTACCAGTGCGCGTGCATGGCCTTCGGTAATCTTTCCCACTTCAAGCGCTTTTCGTACCGCTGCTGAAAGTTTGAGCAAGCGCAGCGAATTGGTCACCCTGCTGCGACTCTTCCCCAACCGAGCCGCCACCTCGTCATGCGTTAGATCGAAGTCCTCAATTAACTGCCGGTAGCCTTCAGCGGCTTCCAATGCGTTGAGGTCGGAACGCTGAAGGTTTTCTACTAGCGCCATCTCCAGGCTGGCCTGTGGGCTGGCTTCGCGGACTACGGCAGGGACGACGCTCAAACCGGCCTTTTTGGCTGCCATCAGCCTTCGCTGGCCAGCAATCAGCTGATACCCATCGTCGGTAGCAATCACCAGCAGCGGCTGCAGGATTCCGTGCTGGCGGATCGAATCCGCGAGGTCTCTCAGTTCACTATCTGAGAATTGAGTGCGAGGTTGTCTCGGGTTCGGTCCAATCGCTTCAATCGGAAGCTCCAGGACGCCTGGTCGGATCTCCGCGCCGGCTGGAATGAGGGCATCCAATCCTCTACCTAAGGCTTGCCTACGTGCCATGCGAAACTCCATCGCGTTCATCGAACGATGCAGATCCTGGGAGGTGATCTGCTAGCCCGCGAACCGTTGCTGGGCGACCGTCTGCGTTCAAGATTTCCTCCACCAACTCGCGATACGCAATTCCGCCCGGCGAGCTCGGCGCGTAGGAGGCAATGGGGAGCCCATGCGACGGCGCCTCCGCGAGCCGAATGTTGCGAGGGATCACCGTTTTAAACACATTGTCTCCAAAATGGCCGCGCAGCTCATCCGCTACCTCTTTGGACAAGCGGGTGCGTGAATCATACATCGTGAGAAGCAGACCTCGTACCGCCAATGCTGGGAACAAGCCGGACCGAACCCGCTGCAAAGTTTGCATCAGTTGAGACAGTCCTTCCAGTGCAAGATACTCGCACTGGACGGGGATGATGACGCCGTTTGCGGCAGCCACCAGGCCGTTCAGCGTAAGCAAGCCAAGGGAGGGTGGGCAATCGATCAGAACGTAGTCGAAGTGTTCTCCCAGAGGGCTAAGTGCATGCTTGAGCGCCGACTCTCTTTCAGCCTGGTCAACCATCTCGATCTGCGCTCCCGCAAGTGCAGGCGAGGAGGGCAGCAGGGTCAGCTTCAGGTTGGGACTATGGAGCACGCAGTCACTGGCTGGGAGGCGACCGATCAGTGCATCGTATATACCCTCTTTAACAGATCCAGGGTCGATGCCCAGGCAAGAGGTGGCGTTGGCCTGCGGATCGCAGTCGACGATGAGCACTTTCATCCCTTGAAGCCCTAATTCGGCTCCGATACTGATCGCGGTAGTGGTCTTGCCAACCCCGCCCTTTTGATTGACCAGCGCATAGGTACGCATCAGGATCCTTCTTGCTCCAGGGCAGCTTTCACTTCGGACGCAGATGGCGCGCCAGTCAGGCCAAGTCTTGTTATTGATGTTGATGCCAGCCGAACGGCAGTTTCCGCCGCGGCCCAGGCATCGCCCGAGGCGTGTATTCGGCTGAAGAAGGCCGCGGCGAAGATGTCGCCAGCCCCGGTGGCGTCGTTCTCATTTGTGGATTGCGCGGGGAAGGAGCGCCACTCGCCATTCGCGCAGACTCGCGCCCCCTGCGCTCCGTATGTGATCACCACTACCGAGCACATCGCGGCCACAGCCAGCGTGGCGTCTTCGTTCATATCTAAGTCCTCGATGCCAAGCACCACGGCATCAGACTGCTTGATGAAATCGGTCGCATTCTCCCACGGCAAAGCAGAGATGAGCCCCTCGGAATCTGACTCCCTCATCAGTCCCTGGGGCGTCAGCCCCAAAAAGGAGTCTGAAAACGGCTCCATAATCGCGCTGGTGAGCTCGCTCATTAGCGGTGCGATGTGAACCAGCTCAGTATGCCACCAATCGTGCGGGACATCGGTTGATGAGAGGCCTACCGCCTGGCTGAACACCATCTGCACTCGTCCCCCGTCGGTGTAGGTATTTTGAAAGCAGGTCGATTCCGGAGAAGGTTTGACGACTAGGTTTAGGGTGTGAAGCGGCTCAAGGTCGGTGGTATCGGCGGCAGCAGTGACCACCCCGACCTTATGGCCCAATGCGTCCGCGGTGAGACCTGAGTACGAGACGGTGCCGCCCAAGGTTATGCCTTCCGGAGTTCGATCCTCCGTTAGGTGACCTATTAGCAGATAGTCGATCGCTGGATGGTTAGGGCCCGGAGAATCGGATTTGGGCGCGATCCTCAAGCCTTAGGCCTTTGGGATGATGGTAACTTTGCGGCCTGAGCCCTCACCAATACTTTCCGTGGTGACAGCTGGATTGTCGCGGAGCGCGACGTGGATGATGCGTCTCTCGTTTGGCGGCATCGGCTCAAGTTCCATCGTTCGATCCAAATCCGCAGCTTGAGCCGCCATTTTTTGTGCCAGACGACCTAGCTGCTCTTCCCGCCGCGCGCGATAGCCTTCGATATCGATAACAACCGCCACCGGTCTTTGCAGCTCCTTGGCAACGATCAGGCGCGAGATGTATTGAAGTGCGGTCAGGGTTTCGCCACCGTGGCCGATCAGGATGCCAAGATCTTCGCCTTGCACATCAACCAGCAGTGGACGGATCCTTGCCTTCGGGTCCTTCTCGCCCCACTCGGCGGTAACCTGGGCCTCGAGCCCAAGTCGTTGCACCAGCTCGACCACCGTGTCGTGTGCGGCACGAACGGCCTCTGAATCTTCGTCTGTCGATCCTGCAATTGTTGAGGCTTCAGGAGCAGGCTGCTCGTCGGATGAGTCAGGAATTCCGATCGAAAGTCTGATGCGTGCCTGTCGAGCTGAGATCCCTAAAAATCCCTTTCCTCCCTCGTCAAGCACCTCTACCTGCAGATCGTCTTTGGGAATGCCAAGCTCCTCAGCGCCGCGCGCAATAGCTTCTTCCACCGTTGGTGCAATCACTTCAAGGCTAGTCTTCTTTTCAGCCACTACGATCCCTTCGCGTCTGCCTTCTTCGGTGTGGATTGATCGGTTTGACCTTTCGCACCGTCGTTGGAATTTGATCCTTGTCCATCGGATTCGGCGGGTGGGCTCAGCCGCTTTATCAGTGAGGCCTGCGCATTTGCCAGAAGCGCGAGCACACCGGTCTGCTTTGGTTCCTCAATGGCCTCATTCGGCGCCGCCAATTTCTTGCCTTTACCCTTGCCCCCGCCATTCTTGCCAGTCTGCGTCACCTTCTTCTTTTTCCCCTGCGGCTCCGGCTCGGATCTATACCGCTTCATAATCAGAGCCTGCGCGATCGCCAGGGTGTTGCTGACCACGAAATATAGGGCGAGGCCGGCGGCTAGGGTATATGCGAACCAACCCAAAAGCAGTGGCATGTAAATGCCCATCATTTGGGTCATGCCTCCGCCTTGAGAGCCGGGCTGCGGAGGGACCGTCAGCTTAGTTTGCAAATACGAGGTGATGATGACAATGACTGCTAGGACGGGAATGCCATCTCCAATAATGGGAAGCCCCTCTAATACGGGTACCGGGAACCGCTCCGGCTGACCTAAATCCATCCATAGAAATTGGCTATCAAGCGGAATGATCGTGGAGGAAATGCTGCTGTAGATATGCTCGGAAAACTGCAACAGAGGAGAAGGCGAGTCTGCCAGCGACCGAATGATCGCCCCGTACAGCCCAAAAATAATCGGAAGCTGAATAATGGTAGGTACGCATCCAGCAAAAGGATTAATGCCCTTCTTCTGATAAAGCTTCATCTGTTCCTCTTGAAGCTTTTTCTTATCGTTCTTGTACTTCTCCTGGATCTTGATGTACTCCTTGTCCTTCTGAAGCCCCTGCATCTTTTGGGTGCTCTGCTGCTGCTTGTAAGTTAGCGGCAGGGTGATCAAGCGAATCAGGATCGTGAACACAATAATGGCCAGCCCGAAAGCTCCCGCTAAGCCCAGGGTCGGGCCCAGAAAGTTGTAGATATAAAGGAGGGCATTGATCATCGGGTCGAGGATCAAGGTATCCCAGATATTCAAGGTATGCTCCTTAAGTCTCTTCTATGATCCAGCGCGACAGCGCTTATCGCTACCGCCTGGAGTATACGACCAGCGCTCGGTTCCATTCTCGGCATCTAAGGCACACAGAAGCGGGTCGCCGCCGTTCGTGGCGATATAAACTGTGTCGCCGATCACAAGCGGCCTTGTGTGAAGATCTCCATCGAGTGGAACGCTCCATAGATCCCGCTTAGTCGAGATCTCTCGCGCATAAAGCGTACCCGATTCGGATGCTACGTAGATTCGGTCATCACCAAGTGCGGGTGAGGCCGAGATCCTACTCGACAGGGTTTCACTCCAGATTTCTGAGCCGCTGCGGATGTCAACCGCATACAGCTGGCCTGCCAGATCGCCGAAGTAGGCGACACCGTCTCCGACTGCAGGGCTGCCCCAGATCCAATTACCAGCATTAAAAATCCATGCCTCACGTCCGCGATCCTCATCGAGGGCGATGAGCTCGTGCCCAAAGGTGCCTGCCAACAGCAGGTTGTCCACCAGAACCGGAGAGTCTGCGATCGCACCGCCGATGTCTCGGGTAGCCGTCCACAGCTGACCGCCCTGCGCCAAATCCACCGCGTACACGTTGTGATCCATGGAAGTGAAAAAGACCCGCTCGCTATCCACCACCGGCGCAGACCAGAGGGCTTCTTCGAGCGGCTCGCTAAACTCGGGAGGAAAGGTCCAAATTGCTGACCCATCCGAAAGGTTAAGCGCGTACAGACGGCCGTCCCCTGAGGGGACCAGCAGTTTGTTGCCGGCGACGGTTGCTCCGCCAACTATCCGACCGCTATCTTCGCCCAATTGTACGGGTCCCCACTCAACCGCTCCAGTTGAAGCGTTGAGCGCCACTACCTTGTTTTCGAAGTCGCCAATAAATACCAGGCCATCCTCAGAAACGGCAGGCTGGGCGAAAAATGTGCGGCCGCTCTCGGACTCGGGAGGGTAGGACCACTTGAGATTGCCGTTGCCAGCATCGATGGCATAAACCGCCTGTTCGAAAGCCATATAGATCGTTTCACCATCCGAGCTCAGACCCGGCCAACTGGTTGCCGAACGAAAGCCAGCACCCGCACACGCGCTGAGCAAGATAGCACCGCCGATCAGGAGAGGAGTTCGCAGCTTTGATTTCATTCTAGGGAACGGGGTCGAAGCCACCTTTACTAAACGGCTGGCAGCGTGCAACTCTCCAAACCGCCAGACCAGATCCTTTGACCAAGCCGTGTTTGACGATCGCCTGGTAGCCATAGTGCGAGCAGGTGGGGTAAAAGCGGCAGGTTCCTGACGGTAACGTCTTCGAAAAAGTCAGCTGGTAGAAGCGAATGAGACCCAGACCGGCCAACCGCGGTAAATTGGAAATCTTTAGCGGAATATCACGCAACGAGATCTCGTCGTCATACGCATAGTCGTGATCATGCTCCATTTCGTATTCTTCCGCTGCGTTCTCGTGCTCTGAGATCGCTTCAATTTCTTGTGCGTTCATCTTATTATCCAATCGCCCCGGCCTTCTTGAGTAGGTTGCCAATCACTCTGGTGATTTCATCCCATGGAGCCTCATCCAGCCCGGGCCGGGCTGAAAGGATGAGATCCCATCCGGGATTCAGGTCATACTCCTGTAGTGCCGTTCGCATGCGGCGTTTGGCTCGATTGCGCCTCACCGCGCCGCCTACGGCACGGTTTGCAGTGACCCCATACCGACTCTGCGCACCGGCAGATTGGCTTGCAATCAATAAAACAAGCGGGTGGGCATAGGATTTCCCAGTACGCCGCACCCGCCAAAATTCCGTCGTGCTGGTAAGCCTGTTCTTATGACTCATTTGAGGTCATGCAGTCAATGTTGACCTCTTTTTGACTCCTCAGGCGTTCCAGTTGACCTTCTTCACGTGCTGGTTCTTCCGAACAGCCAGGCGGTAGCGACCTTTCCGTCGCCGCCGCTGGATGATGGCTCGGCCACCCTTGCTGGACATTCTAGCTCGGAAGCCGTGGACCCGCGCTCGGCGCCGGATCTTAGGCTGGTAGGTTCGTTTTGGCATGGTTGATTCAGCTTTCCCGCTATCGAGGGCGGATTATACCGCACGCGCCCCCTCGGTGTCGGCTAGTCGGACACTCTCTCGATTTTGGCTCCCAATTGGCGTAGTTTCTCATCGATGTTTTCATATCCGCGATCAATCTGGCCAATGTTGTGTATGGTAGAGGTGCCTTTTGCCGCCAGGGCAGCTAAAACGAGCGCCATCCCGGCCCGAATGTCCGGGCTCTCCAAGACTTCTCCAATGAGCTGCGTTGGGCCTTCAACGATGCAGCGGTGTGGATCGCACAGGATGATTCTGGCCCCCATCGATACCAGCTTGTCGACAAAAAACATGCGGCTTGGGTACATCCAATCGTGAAACAGGACCGATCCTTTGGCTTGCGAGGCCACAACGATAGCGATGCTAACCAGATCCGTAGGAAAGGCCGGCCACGGCTGAGCGGTGATCTGTGGAACGAATCCGCCGAGATCCGGACTGATCTCAATTCGGCTCTGACCCTCGATGACGATATCCTCTCCATCCTCAACCCATTCGACTCCGAAGCGGCCAAACACAAGACGGACCATGTCCAGGTACTTAGCGCCCGCATTGACGATACGAAGGCTGCCACCCGTTACAGCGCCCGCTGCAATAAAACTTACGACCTCCAGATAGTCTGGACCAATGGTGTACTCTCCGCCGTGCAGTTCTTCCACGCCCTCAATGTGCAGCGTGTTTGAGCCAACGCCCGAGATCTTGGCGCCAAGCACTTCCAGGAAGTGGCAAAGCTCCTGTACGTGTGGTTCCGAGGCGGCGTTGCGAATCTCAGACACCCCATCGGCGGTGACGGCTGCCATAATGGCATTTTCGGTCGCGGTAACGCTGGCCTCGTCCAGCAAAATCTCGGCCGCTTGCAACCTGCCCTCAATCTGCATGTGAAATTGGCGCTCGTTGTGTTCGACTTTTGCGCCAAAGGCTTCCAAAGCCAGGAAGTGAGTGTCGATCCGTCGCCGACCGATTACATCGCCCCCCGGCGGAGGAAGATCAATCCCTCCAAATCGGCTCAGCATTGGCCCGGCAAGTAAGATCGAAGCACGGATGCGCCGGCAAAGGTCCCGATCCAGCTTCGCTCGTTGTGCCCCTTGAGAACGCAGCGTGAGCGTCGATCCATTGGAGAGTTCTGCTTCGACCCCCATGCTCTCCAGTAGATGGCGCATCGTCGCCACATCGCCAATCTGAGGAACGTTGTGAAGCGTGACCTCACCCTTCGCCATAAGGCTGGCGGTCATGAGCGGAAGTGCGGCATTTTTATTGCCGGAGGGCACCACCTTGCCATTTAGCGGGTGGCCTCCTTCAATTCGGAAAGATGGCATCGCTATTCCTTGATGAGCAATTGAATGGCTTGGCCGGTCTGCAAATCGAGCGCGCTCGCGGCTGAACCACGATTTACACCGATCTCCAATAGACCGTTGCTTCCGATATAAGCGAGCCCCTGCCCTTCTTGAACATCGCTAAAGGTGCGAACGAACGGCAGCTCATCGCCATTGGGAAGCCGGGCAGAAAGAGTACGGGCCGGGTATTGAGATTCCGGTTCCTGACCCAGCCACGGATCCAATCGAATATGGCCACCTTCAGGATGCAATACACCGATGCTGGTGACCATATTTCCAAACGGATCCTCATGGATGATTTCGCCCTCGATCGAACCAGAGCGCTTGGCAGCCAGTCGTGGCGCAGGCAGCATCTTCTCCAATTCGACTGGAGGACCGAGCTCATCGAACACCGCATCCAACGCGAGCTGGGCCGCGAATGGAGCGAAGATGTCCCTCCCGTGGAATGTAGTGCTGACCTGAGGGTCCCAGAGTTCAATGACATCTGGAGCACCATCGCGAAAGACCAGGTAGCTGAACAAGCCATTGTCAGGGCCTACACAGATCCGCGAGGGCCACTTTGCCGCGACGCCCCGTCTAGCGGATCCGACTCCGGGATCCACCACGCACAGAAATACCGTATTCGAAGGCATGTAGGGCGAGGACTGCCAGAGCATAAACGCGGCCGCTTGGATATCACCACGCGGGACATTGTGTGAGATGTCAATTAAATTAGCCTGGGGAGCGTGGGTACTGAGGACTCCCTTAAGCACGCCGGCATATATGCCCCGCGTTCCGAAGTCCGTAAGAAGTGCGATCGTTGGTCTTGCCACGAGCAGTGCAAATTCTAACGGACGCAGGAAGAGGGGTCAAATGGCAGCCGTACCGTGTAAATCCGCTGAAAATTTGGCTCTCAGACCCCCACATGGTAGAATCATGTTTCATGGCCGAATCGAAGCCCATAGGCATATTTTCCTCCCTATCAGCAGGCTTCGATGGAGTGGCATCACGGCCGGCACTGATCATTCCTCCCTTGGTTTTAGACCTATTTCTGTGGCTCGGACCGCACCTCGGGATAGCGCGTTTGATTGATACGTTAACTGAACCTGCCATCCAGGCAGGAGGTTTGGTGGAAGAGCAAGCTTCGTTAATACGACAGGTTATCGAAAGTGCGGGAGAGAGATTCAATTTGTTATCGGGGTTAAGCACGATTCCGATTGGAATTCCGAGTTTGATGGCAGGCAGGATGCCGCTCGAGAATCCGTTGGGACTGATATCGAGGATCGATGTTGATGACGCCGGGAGCGTGCTCCTGATATGGATTGGGCTATCTGGGATTGGGCTGGCAATTGGAGCGTACTATCAGTATTGGATCGCGGGAGCGATCGCACCAGATGCTGAACTTGGCTCCGGATGGATGGCTGCCCTGAGGATGGTGGGATTTGGCTTTCTAATATTCGTGGGGGGCCTGGTCGCCGGGATCACGGTGTTGATCGCAATTACTCTGGCGACACTGATACTTCCTCTCCTTGGAACAGGAGTGTTCTTCCTGGGATTTGCGCTGCTGTTTTGGGTGGCGGTCTACTTGATCTTCACTCCGCACGGAATTATTCGTTACGACCAGGGCGTGTTCCGATCGATGTTCGAGAGTTTCATACTTGTCCGTTGGAATTTGCTGCCGACGGTTGGCTACTTGGGTATGGCTTTTGGCGCGTACTGGATCCTGAATCTGGTCTGGAACCTGCCGAGCCCTGCTTCCTGGTTCTCGCTGCTGGCGCTCGCTGGACATGCTTTTGTCGCTACAACGCTATTAGCCGGAAGCTACGCTTACTATCAAGGCCGACGAGAATGGCTTATGGCCGTTAGGCGAGCAGCTTAGATACGGAATTGCACGTAAGGAGAAACGGTTTGACCGAAAAAACGACGAAGAAAACCGCAAAGAAAACAAACGCAGCGAAGAAACCTTCAGCAGCGACGAAGACTGCTGCAAAGTCGAAGCCTAAAGAGAAGAAGCCAGCAAAGGCGAGTACCGCTTCGACAAAGACGACAACTAAGGCGAAGACCTCAAACAATAAGGCAAACGCTGGATCTTCGAAGAAGACTCCCGCGGCAAAGAAGACTACTGCTGCGAAAAAGCCCGCTGCAAGAACCAAAAAGAAAGTCAGCAGCTATGCTGCCAAGGACATCCAGGTACTGGAAGGGCTCGAAGCTGTTCGACGCCGTCCCGGTATGTATGTGGGCGGAACCGATGTCAAGGCGCTGCATCATCTGATCTATGAAGTGGTTGACAATTCAATTGACGAAGCCCTGGCGGGAGCCAGCGATCACATCACCGTCATGATCAATGAGGATAGCAGCGTGACGGTGGAGGACAACGGCCGCGGTATTCCGGTTGAAAAGCATCCCCAATTAAAAAAGCCAGCGCTCGAAATCGTGATGACAACGCTGCACTCCGGCGCAAAATTTGGCGGCGGAGGCTACAAGGTTTCAGGCGGTCTGCACGGCGTGGGAGTCTCGGCTGTGAACGCACTCTCCGAATGGTGCGAGGTTGAAGTCAGACGTGGCGGGAAAGTGTATGCCCAGCGCTACGAGCGAGGCGCCCCCACCGGACCGGTCAAGTCCATTGGGAAGACGGCCAAAGGCGTGACTGGTACGAAAACTACATTCAAGTATGACCAGGAAATATTCAAGGGGGACCTTGACTATCGGTTCAACACCCTCGTCCAACGCTTCCGCGAGATGGCCTTTGTCACTCGCGGCGTGACCATCCGGCTTCTGGATCAGCGTACCGAAAAGGAAATGACCTTCTACTTTGAAGGCGGCATCGTTTCCTTTGTGAAGTACATGAATCGCAATCGGAAGACTCTGCACTCTGTTGTTCATGCCGAAAGTGAAGTCGACGGTACCGGGATCGAAGTGGCGCTTCAGTACTCTGACTCCTACGCCGAATCGCTCTACTCATTTGCGAACACAATCAACACTGTGGACGGCGGAACACATTTGACCGGGCTGCGGTCGGCGGTCACCCGTACGATCAATGACCATGCGCGCAAGAGCGGCCTGCTCAAAGAAGCCGACCCCAATTTCACCGGTGAGGATACGCGGGAGGGGCTGACCGGGATCGTCTCCATCAAGCATCGCGATCCCCAGTTTGAGAGTCAGACCAAGGTCAAGCTGATGAACGCCGAGGTCCAAACCCAGGTTATGCAGGCGCTGCACGAGAGTTTCAGCGACTATCTTGATGAGAATCCGAGAGCCGCGCGAGCAATCGTCGAAAAGTGCCTGACATCCTCCCGGGCTAGGGACGCAGCCCGCAAGGCGCGCGACCTGGTGATTCGAAAGAGCGCGCTGGAGAGCCTGACTCTGCCAGGCAAACTTGCCGACTGCTCCGAGCGCGACCCCAACAAATGCGAGCTCTACATTGTTGAGGGAGACTCGGCGGGCGGCACGGCTAAGCAAGGACGCGATCGGAACTTCCAGGCCATCCTGCCGCTGCGCGGCAAAATATTGAATACCGAGCGAGCACGGCTGGACAAGGTGCTAGGCAACAACGAAGTCAAGGCTTTAATATCCGCATTGGGAACTAGCATCGGAGAATCATTCGACATCGAGGGTCTGCGGTATGGCCGCGTGATCATCATGACCGATGCCGATGTGGACGGCAGCCACATTCGCACGCTGTTGCTCACGTTCTTCTTCCGTTATATGCCGGAATTGATTGAAGACGGTCATTTGTTCATTGCACAGCCGCCTCTATACCGTATCAATGTTAAGAACGGGGTGCAGTATGCCTATACCGAAGCAGATCGGGAACGGATCATCAAGGAGCTTGGCCGCAAGAAATTTACGATGGGCCGCTTCAAGGGCCTGGGCGAAATGAACGCCTCTCAGCTGTGGGATACAACGATGGATCCCATCAATCGCACGCTGCTTCAAGTAAC
>CAYZXF010000435.1:0-4372 GCA_964482355.1 uncultured Anaerolineaceae bacterium
GCCCAGCAAGCGCCACACTCAGTACTTTGAAATGATGGGCCATCGTTCCATCTACCATGAGGGATGGAGGGCAATATGTCCCTGGCCTGGTCCATCGTTTACTGAATCGGGCGGGATGTTCGGCGATCCGATCCCGGCCGAGAGGCTGACCGAGTTGGATGCGAATGCCTGGGAGCTGTACCACGTTGAGGAAGACTGGGCCGAGAACCACAATGTCGCCGACCAGCACCGCGACAAGCTGATCGAGATGATCGGCATGTGGTACGTCGAAGCCGGTAGGTACCAAGTCATGCCGGTGGACGGCAGGGGTGTCACACGCTTTGCCGAGGAGCGACCCCAGCTCACTGTCGGCCGTACTTCCTATGCGTTTTATCGTGGTACTCAGAGTGTCCCTCCGGCCGCGGGGCCGCAGATACTCAATCGAACCCACACCATCACGGCCGAGGTCGAAATCCCGGAAGGCGGCGCTGAAGGTGCGCTGCTCTCGTTCGGCGGCAATGACGGTGGCTTTTCCTTCTATATGAAGGATGACAAGCTGCACCACGTACACAACTATGTCGCCCGAGACTACCTTCACGTCGAATCAAAAGACTCAGTGCCGACGGGAAAGCATGAGCTGCGGTTCGAGTTTGAGGTGACTGGAGAGCCTGATATTAAAGGTGGCAAGGGAACGCCCGGCCGCGCGCAGCTTTATGTAGATGGTGAGCTCGTTGGACAGGAGGAGTATCCCCACACGACCCCGCTCAGCATGGGACTGACCGGCGGTTGGACTGTCGGCGCCGATCCTGGCGCTCCGGCAGCGCCGTTCTATGAATCGCCCTTTGAGTTCTCCGGTAAGGTCGATAGAGTGACCGTTGACGTAAGCGGTGATGTGATCAAGGACGATGAAGCCGACTTTAAGCGACTGATGGCACGGCAGTAAATAGGCAGAACTTCGAAATGGCAGAGGCATTCCGTGAATGCCTCTGCTTGCTTTTCCCTAGCGCTCAAGTTGTAGTCTAGGTAGATGCTCTGAGCTAGCAAAATAATTTGAATACTGTATTGCCTTCCTGGAATGACACACCAACCCGAGGAACGATCCTTGAATTCATCGCGGAAACAACAGATTCCGACAGCAAGGGCTTCGTAACCCCTGCCGATCGAGTTGCCACCTTCGACAACGACGGCACGCTTTGGTGCGAGAAGCCGACTTATCCACAGTTTATCTTTGCGATGCAGCGTCTCAAGCAGCTGGCCGAAGAATCGCCAGAGTTAGGTGCTCAGCCGGCGTATCAAGCCGCGCTGGAGGGAGACCTTGAATATTTCGCAAGGCTTTATCCTGGGGAGCTCCCAGTCCTCATGAAGATTCTCTTTGATACACACGCCGGAATGCCGCAATCGGAGTTCGACGAAATGGCAGCCGCATTTCTCAGCGACGCGCTCCATCCACGATTCGGCGTTCCGTTCAAGCAATGCACATACAAGCCAATGGTAGAACTGCTCCACTACCTTCAGGCCAGCGATTTCAAGGTGTACATTGCATCGGCAGGTGGGATGAGTTTCGTGCGCTCGATCTCCGAGGAGATCTACGATATTCCAAAAGAGAATGTGATCGGCAGTAGCATAAGCTTCGATGTCGACCGGCAAGAAGACAAGTTGATATTGCTACGAAAACCGGGTCTCATTGAACCCCTGGACGAGGGACCGGGTAAGCCAATCAACATCGAGCTTCACGTAGGAAGACTGCCAATCTTGGCAGTGGGCAATTCAGATGGCGATATCGAGATGCTTGAATACGCCGCGTCCCATGGGATGCCGAACCTTTCCCTGCTGCTGCATCACGACGACCCCGAACGTGAGTACGCCTATGACGAGGGGGCAGAGCGCGCACTGCGGCTGGCCGACGATCGCGATTGGACAGTGATCAGCATGAGGAGCGATTTTCAACATATTTTCGTGAGCTGATGCAGTTACATGATGGATGCGGGAATGCGACCGTCAAATTGCGCTATTTTGAGAAGCCTTTCCGTAAGAATGGCTTCAATTTCGTAGTTCATTTTCAGCTCCAATCTACTCGGTTCATTAGCAAGCCACAACAGAAAGGTTATTTCTATGTCACTGATTGAATACGAATCTGGAACTACTTTTCCAGGCAAGATCGGCCGCACGATCTCCGAATCCTCACCCGCCTGGCCCAAACCGTTGCGCGCAAAGGAGGGATCACCCAACGTGATCTTCTTCGTGCTGGATGACGTCGGCTACGGTCAAATGTCCGCTTTCGGGGGCCTGGTCAACACGCCCAATATCGACCGTATCGCTGAAAACGGGCTGCGCTATACAAACATGCACACCACGGCGCTTTGCTCTCCGAGCCGCGCTTGCATGCTGACCGGCCGCAATCACCACTCCAATGGGGTGGCCGCGATTATGGAGATGGCCACGGGTTTTCCTGGATACGATGGCCGGATGCCGTTCGAGAACGGCATGCTTTCTGAGATGCTGCTCGAGGCCGGATACAACACGTTTTGCGTGGGCAAGTGGCATCTTTCGCCAGCCGAAGAGAGCACCCCCGCCGGACCGTTCCATCGCTGGCCGCTGGGCCGTGGCTTTGAACGCTTCTATGGCTTTCTAGGCGGGGAAACCAATCAGTGGTTCCCGGATTTGACCTACGACAACCACTCCGTTCCACAGCCCAAGATGCCTGCGGAGGGCTACCACCTGGATGAGGATCTGGCGGATCATGCCATCCAGTTCATGCTCGACGCACATGTCAATGCGCCAGACAAACCATTCTTCCTCTACTACGCTCCCGGATGTGCCCATGCTCCGCACCAGGTGTTCAAGGAGTGGATCGAGAAGTATGAGGGTAAGTTCGACATGGGCTGGGACGAGTACCGGGAAATCGTTTTCAAGCGCCAGAAGAAGTTGGGCATCTTTCCAGAAGACGCTGAATTGTCTCGAAGGGATCCCGACGTACCCGAGTGGGATAGCCTTTCGGATGATCAGAAGCGCTTGTACGCACGATTTATGGAGGTCTACGCTGGCTTCCTGGAACACTTGGACCAGCAGATTGGGCGAGTGCTGAAGGCCATTGAAGAAGTTGGAGAGCTGGACAATACGCTGATCATGCTTATTCCCGATAACGGAGCCAGCTCTGAAGGTGGCGTCAATGGGGCGTTCAACGAAATGAGCAGCTTCAACAACTACTGGGAGACGCTAGAGGATATCCTTCCGAAGATTGACCAGCTAGGTGGCCCGGCTTCTTACAACCACTATCCCTGGGGCTGGTCCTGGGCAGGCAATACTCCCTTCAAACGATGGAAGAAAGAGGTCTATAGGGGCGGCTGCACCGACAACCTGATCGTTTCTTGGCCTGCAGGCATCGAAGCCAAAGGAGAGTTTCGCTCGCAGTTTGCCCATGCCATCGATATGGTGCCTACGGTATTGGAAGCACTCGGCCTTGAGCCACCGGGGAGCATCCAGGGCGTTACCCAGTCCTCGATTGAAGGCGCGAGTTTCGCTCACACGTTTGAAAATTCAAATGCCCCGACCAATCACCACACCCAATACTTCGAGATGTTCGGCACTCGCGCCATTGATCATGACGGCTGGCGAGCAGTCTGCGGCTGGCCGGGCCCAAGCTATGCGGAGGGCGCGGAGAAAGGCCGCTCATTTGGGGATGAGATTACGGCAGAAATACTGGATGAGCTAGATAGCGCCGACTGGGAGCTCTATCACGTCGCGGAGGATCCGACCGAAACACACGATCTTGCCGATAAGCACCCGGCAAAGCTGCGCGAGATGGTGTCCCGCTGGTATACCGAAGCCGATAAGTACAAGGTCCTGCCGCTTGACGGATCCCTTATGCAGCGCCTCACTCAGGAACGGCCCCATATAACCGCAGATCGTAGCCAGTATGTGTTTTACCCGAACCTCTCAGTCGTTCCTATCGGCAATGCGCCGCCAGTGTTTAACAGGCCGCATAGCATCACGGCTGAAGTCGAAATCCCTGAGGGTGGAGCGGAAGGTGTGCTGATCGCGCAGGGAGGAGTCGCGGGCGGATATGTACTCTATGTGAAAAATAAAAAGCTCCACTACATCCACAACTATATGGGGCTGGAGGAGTACCAGGTCACTTCGTCCGAAGAGGTGCCAGACGGCCCAGTCAGCCTGCGCTACGAATTCGAGCCGACCTCCCCGCCGGAGCCTCAAAAAGGGCGCGGCGCTGGAGGTCGAGCCCAGCTTTATTTTGATGGCGAGCTGGTCGGAAATGCGGATTTCCCCACCACCGTGCTGTCAATTTTTGGAATCGAGGGCCTAAGTGCTGGGTACGACTTCGGCGAGGCGGTGTCGCACGAATACCACGCGCCGTTCACCTTTACAGGCAAGCTCA
>CAYZXF010000436.1:0-1722 GCA_964482355.1 uncultured Anaerolineaceae bacterium
GTATATATCAACTTTGATATTGGCGGCGCGCAATACCAATTTATTGAGCACTACGATTGGCTACCCAAACTTGGCATCTCCTACTATGTAGGCGTTGATGGTATTTCTGCTCCGCTTGTGCTACTCACGGGTATCGTGATATTTACTGGCGTGATTATCTCCCAGCGGATTGATGACCGACCGCGCGAGTTTTTTGCTTTCCTCTTTATTTTAGCGAGCGGTGTTTACGGCGTCTTTGTCGCCCTGGATATGTTCGGTCTCTTCTTCTTTTACGAGATCGCCGTTTTCCCAATGTACTTATTGATCGCGCTCTGGGGATGGAAAGAAACGCGCGAATACGCAGCGATGAAACTGACCCTGTATTTGTTTATTGGCTCGGTGATTGCGCTGGTTGGCGCACTGGCGATGTACTTCGAGGCGGGCCTGGGCACTTTCGATATGCTCAAATTGGCGGAAGCAGGCTTCTCGACGGAGTTCCAGAACCTCTTGTTCCCCGTCGTTTTCTTTGGCTTTGCAGTACTGGGGGGCATTTTCCCCTTCCACAACTGGTCGCCGGACGGCCACGTCGCCGCCCCAACCGCAGTATCCATGTTCCACGCGGGTGTATTGATGAAGCTCGGTGCCTTTGCCGCATTGCGAGTCGGGATTACGTTGCTGCCCGAAGGCGCCATCTTCTGGGCACCGCTCATCTTGATATTGGCCAGCATCAACGTCATCTACGGCGCGTTTATCGCGATGGTGCAAACCGACTTTAAATACGTCATTGGATTCTCGTCGGTCTCGCATATGGGCCTGGTTATGCTGGGTTTTGCGACTCTAAACCGTAACGGATTGACCGGCGCCGGAATCCAGATGTTCTCGCACGGCGTGATGACGGCTCTCTTCTTTGCTGTCGTCGGGATGGTTTACGACCGCGTCCATACGAGAGATATCCCCAGGCTTGGGGGATTCAGCAAAGCGATGCCCCTGGTTGCGGTGGCGTTCATAATCGGCGGCCTTGTATCCATGGGTATGCCCGGCTTCTCGGGATTTGTCGCGGAGTTCCCAATCTTCATGGGGCTGTGGCAGACGGAGCCGATCATCGCGATCGTGGTGGTGTTATCGATCGTGATAACGGCTGCCTACATCATGCGCATCATCGGCAAAGTGTTTTTTGGAAATGTACCGGAAGAGTTTGAGGGTCATGTCAGTGATGTGATTGTTCAGGATAAGGTGGCGCTGGTGCTGCTCTCCTCGCTGCTGGTCCTGATCGGCATTTATCCAGCGGTCATGGCTCCCATGGTCGCATCCGGAGCAGACGCGGTCCTGCGCGCGTTGGGGATGGGCTAGTTGACTTTTACTGACTTTGCGCCCGACAGGTTACTGGCCATCCTGCCCGTAATCCTGCTATTTTCCCTGGCGGTGGCGCTGCTGATTCTCGATCTGGTCTGGAAACCCAGCCGCCGTCGGATATTGGGCTGGCTGGCAGCTTCCGGGGTCACACTGATCTTGCTGGCCACGCTGGCTTTCAGTCAACCCCCTGCCGATCAGCCATTGGTGCTCGGCGGCATGGTGCGCTGGGATCGGCTGGCGTTCTTCTTCACCGTGCTGATCCTCTTCGCCGCGGCGATCACCTGTTTGCTCTCCGTAAATGTCGACATCATTGGCAATCGGGGTGACTACTACGGGCTGCTTCTCATCACCTCACTGGGAATGGTCTTAATGGCCTCATCGGCCGATCTC
>CAYZXF010000437.1:0-6074 GCA_964482355.1 uncultured Anaerolineaceae bacterium
TCTCGAGCAGATCGTCTGGTCGACTGATCTCAGTTAGTTTGTCGCTGACACGTGGGGGTAGGACACCCTGCAGGGTGTCCAGGTCATCGGTAATGCGCCTTGTCGTCATTTGGCAGCACCGGCCGGATCCTCGATCCGAGCAATCGGTGCAGTTGGCTCCGGATAGGTTCCTTCGACTGCTGGAAGAGGGCTCGCAACCTGACTCCGAACTCCAATCGCCAGGCGTTTGACCATAACGGCTTGATCGACTGCCGGTTCAAACCACAAACGCTCCAGTGGCCTGCTCATCCAGCTCTGATAGGACCGGACACAGACATACACCGGACGATCTCCCCGCACCTGTTTGAGGTGAGCGCCGAGTAATCCTTGAAAACCTTCAACCGCTGGATGGAAGTAGGGTTGGATCCAGGTGCCGAGAGAGCCTCGTTCGACATCGAGATAACCTAGCAATTCCCCTTCACGCCAGTACACCAGGTTGTGGCCAGGACGGGTTGGTGGAGGCTCGACCTGCTGAACCAGTCCTGGGACGATATTGTGATAAAGACTTTGGGCGGCAATTTTGTCTTCCGTTTTCTCAACACGCCAAATATCGCTTTCAACCGTCTCGAAACGCCAATTATCGCTTTCAGCGGGCTCGAAATCCTCCTTGGCCTCGACCAGCCGCCATATCCTCTGCCGGGCATAGATGGCGAATCCTGCCGAACGAAGGCGTTCAAAAGCATCGCTCCGCTCATCCACTTCGGCAATCAGGTTTGGTGCGCCGTGCTCACCGACTGCAGCCGCCAGAGATTCAAGCAGCTTGAGACCCGTATTACTGTCGAGGGCCTCTACCGGGCCAAAGAATGAAAGCCGCGCGTTGGGAGCGTCTGAGCGGTAGATGCACTGACCCACGGCCTCGATATCGCCGTTGCGCGACACCAGCGTGACCGCCGACTTGCCAGGGGTAAACGGGCCCAGCAGGGCATTTTGCATGGCGTGGGCGCCGCGCGTGAAGGCCAGCTGAGAGTCGGGGCACAAGCCGCGGTCTCTCACCCGGTGCAGCAGTGGGAGGTCTCGCCAATCCAATTCTCGAATCATTTGGTTCTCAGAATTCGCGCCTACAGGTTTGCTCAATATCCAGCGGGATATCTTGCCCCGTGCGAGAACGCAAATAGCGGACCATCTGCGATAAACTCGAGCCCCGACAGGCGAAACTTGCGAGAATCCGCTTCATATTTAAGAGCAAGCGATTCTACCATGTGGGCCTTTTTCGAGCCCTCAGGGCCCTTTCGCACCCATTCTCGTAAGCAAAAAGGTGCCTAGCCTTGCTAGGGTACAATCCCCTCCAACCTGCTTTTCGGGAGAGGGTGAGGGGATGAGCGCACGATTCTTATCGATCACGGCAATTAGCGTGGCAATTGTGCTCGTATTCATTCGCCTGATCCAGGTCCCTGTTCCAGCTACCGGTGGGTTTACTCACATCGGCGCCGTAGCGGAGATATTTATCGCACTAGCATTTGGCCCGATCGTCGGCGTTATCGCCGCTGGAGTTGGGGCGGCGCTGGCCGACCTGACGCTGGGATACGGGCAGTGGGCACCGTTGTCCCTACTGGCTCACGCAGCGCTAGGATTGCTGGCAGGTTTCATCGGTTGGAAAAAGAGCTCAGGCAGGATGCTCCTGGCATGGTTAGCAGGCGGAATCGCGCTGGTGCTGATTTACTTTGCGGCCGAGTCGCTCATTCCCAGTCTCTACGGCGGACCCGCGGCTGCCGTCTTGGAGCTCCCAGTCAACCTCTTTCAGGTCAGCCTGGGAATCCTGGGCTTGCTGCTGCTGCGGCTGACCAAGACTGCCTATCCACGGATCGATCAGCTGGCGGAAGATGTCAGCTTTGAGGAGGTCTGAGGAACCCGGGTCCCCCCTCATTTGCCTCGAATACAAGCCGCACAAGCCTCATGACAATCGACATCCAAGACTTCAGCTACGCCTATCCTGACGGCGATTGGGCGCTCCGCGAGCTGAACCTCCGTGTAGAACATGGGGAATTTATATCTATCATGGGCGCCAATGGAGCGGGAAAGAGCACGCTTTGCCTGGCGTTAAATGGGATTGTTCCGCAGGCGACCGGAGGTCGAATACGCGGCAATGTCACGGTCAACGAACTAAATACGAAAAGGCACCCTATAGCGACCTTCTCGCAGCAGGTCGGCATCGTATTCCAGAGTCCTGATGCCCAGCTCTTCAGCGTCAGCGTTGAAGCGGAGGTGGCATATGGGTTGGAGAACCTGGGAACCGCTCACGGCGAGATGCACGAGCGCGTCGATTGGGCGCTAGATTTGCTCAAGATCGAACATCTTCGCCATCGATCGCCGTCTCAGCTTTCTGGCGGCGAAAGACAGCGCCTGGCGATTGCAAGTGTGCTGGCGATGGATCCCCAGATCCTTGTTCTGGATGAACCGAGCTCGAATCTAGACCCGACCGGCAGGGAGCAGCTGCTGGCGGCGCTGCAGGATCTGAAAAACTCTGCCGGCCTTACGATCGTCATGGCCGAGCACGACGGCGAACTCATCGCAGAGTTCTCTGACCGGATCGCGGTGCTGGAAAACGGCCGACTGGTTCGTCTCGAGCCGCCTGAAAGCCTATTCGCCGACGTTGCCGGAATGCATGCGCTGGGATTGGGAGTCCCCCAGGTCAGCGAAGTTGCAGCTTGCCTGAACCAGGAACACGGGACAGATCTGAGCCCAATTCGGTATCAAGACGCCTATCAGAGCTTGAAGCACCTGAACTAAAGTTAGGCCAAACATGACCGAAATCGAAACTAAAAACGTTAGCTTCTCTTACTTCGAGGCTGAAGATGTGCTGCGATCGGTGTCCCTTCAGATCAAGCAAGGCGCGTTCTCTGCTTTGATTGGCCAGAATGGGTCCGGCAAAACCACGCTCGCCAAGCATTTGCTCGGATTACTGCGCCCACGAGAGGGCAAGGTGATGATTCAAGGCAGCGATATCAGGAACAAGGCCGTGGGGGAGATTGCGCGCCGAGTGGGATATGTGTTTCAAAATCCGGACCACCAGATCTTCAGCGCCACAACGAGAGAGGAAATCGCATACGGACCGCAAAACCTGCAGCTTGGCGAGGCCGAGATTATCGATCGAACTGAGCAGGCTATGGACCGCTTCGATCTAACTGCCGATGCGGAGCGTCAGCCCGCGGCGCTGAGCCACGGTATTCGCCGGAAGGTAGCGCTGGCCTCTATTTACGCCATGGATCCGCAGATCTGGATCCTCGATGAGCCCACCGGGGGGCTCGATTGGCGCTCAGCACAGGAGACCATGGTGCTCCTTCACGAGCTGAACGAAGCCGGAAAGACGATCGTGCTGATCACGCATGACATGCGGATCGTGGCTGAACACACGGAGCGCTGCATCGTGATGTCGGAGGGTCAGGTAGTTGCCCATGAGGCGACACGGACCGTCATGGAGCGCAGTGAAGAGCTGGGAATTACGCCGCCGCAAACCTGGAGGCTTGGGAGCGCGCTCGATCTCCATCCACCTCCATTGACGGTGGAGGCTTTCTGTCGGGATTATGGAGAGAAGCTAACGGCCGAAAGGGGAATCGGTGTCGGTCGCTCCTGATTTCTATATTGCCGGGCGGAGCTGGTTGCACTCTGCGGATCCGCGCGCCAAATTGTTGCTTCTGGTGCTGACGGTGGTGCTCCTGCTGGTATTTCAGAACCTGTGGGTAATGCTGGCTGCGTGGCTCTTGATGCTGATCGTGCACAAGACCGCGAAGGTTCCCAGAGACCGAATCGTCTTCCTTCTGAGGGCTTTGCTGCCGGTTACGATCTTGATGCCTGTGATCTGGGTCATCTTCTACCCGGCGGGAGAGGTGATCATCAGCATCGGATTTATCGACATCCACGGCGAGAGTCTGGCCGAAGGCTTAACCGTCGCGCTGCGAATCCAGGCCATGACATTCGCCATCTTTGCGCTGCTGTTCACCACCGACACCGATACGCTCATGCAGGGTCTAGTAAGGCTAAAAATGCCCTATTCGTGGGGTCTCATGCTCTCCCTGGCGCTTCGCTATGCACCCAATTTCGCAAACTCCTATTCGTCGATCCAGCAGGCGCAACAGGCACGTGGACTAGAGTATGAATCTTCCAGGGGTCTGAAGCGGGTGCGGGAGATGATGCCCGTGCTGGTTCCCATGATTATTGGATCTTTCCGCAGCAGCGAACAGATGGCAATTGCGCTCGAAGCGAGAGGATTTGGGGCGCCAGGAGTGCGGCGCACCTACCTGAATGTGATACATATGCGAGCGCAGGATTGGGCGATTGTGGCCATCGGCCTGCTCGCGGCTGCGGCACTGCTTGTGCTGAATATCGTATACGGATTTGGCTCAGATCTCATATCCATCTTCCCGTAGGGCTTGTTTGTCCAAGCAATTTCTATTGGGAAAGCTCCGTTGAATGGCTAAACAGTTTCCACTTGGAAAGCTCCCCTCCGATTTGTTAGCGGAGCTTCTAGACAATATTTCTGGCGCCGACCCGCGGGTCATCGTGGGTCCCGGAGTCGGTGTGGACGCGGCCGTGCTTGACATGGGCGACCGCTACCTGGTGGCGAAAACCGACCCCATCACTTTCGCAACAGATCAAGTGGGATGGTATGCGGTCAATGTCAACGCCAATGACGTGGCTTGTATGGGAGGCACCCCTCGTTGGTTCCTGGCCACGCTGCTAATGCCTGAAGAGGAGGCTAATGAAGTCCTTGCCACGTCGACATTTAAGCAGATCACGCAGGCCTGCGAGGCACTGAATATTAGCCTGGTCGGCGGGCACACCGAAATTACATTCGGCATCGATCGGCCAATTGTGATGGGATGCATGCTAGGAGAGGTGGAGCCGCAGCGGCTGCTTACTCCAGAAGGAATCGAAGCAGGAGATGCTGTAATTTTAGCGGGCGGCATTCCTATCGAGGCCACTGCAATTATTGCCCGCGAGAAAGCGGACGATCTTGAGGGGAAATACGAAGCGGAGTTCTTGGCTCGCTGCGCCAATTTCTTATTCGATCCCGGAATCAGCGTCGTGTTAGCCGCAAAGACGGCACAGATCGCGGGCGAGGTACATGCCATGCACGACCCGACCGAAGGAGGATTGGCCACCGGGCTGTGGGAACTGGCGCAATCCTCTCGAACAGCGCTAGAAGTCGAAGAAGTTGCCATCCATATCCTGCCTGAAGGTCAGATTCTCTGTGAGCACTACGGATTGGACCCGCTTTCGAGCATCGCCTCCGGCGCGCTTCTGATTGTGGCGAAGTTGGAAAGCTCTGATCAAATCCTGACCGCGCTTGAGGGTGAGGGAGTTTCCGCGGCCGTAATAGGAGAGGTCATCGCGCATGCTGAACCCAATGTGACCCTCAACTCGGCTGGAGGCAAACGCGAACTGCTCCAACCGGAACGGGATGAGATTACAACGCTTTTCGAGAGCCACGGTTGACAGAGTGCAAGCCTTTGGCAAGGTGTAAAATTTTGGCCCGGCATCAATGGAACGGGACCACGGAACATTCTGAAGCCAGCGAGCCCTCAATACATTAGAAACAATGGTACAATTAGACAATGCTACAATGCGACAATATTGAGCACAACCATCAACGGCGGTACTGCCACGCCTGCGCGAACTCGAGCGTAACTTTGGAGAGTTGGTAGGTGGTCGAGCTCAACTTCCGGAGCGGCGATCCGATCTACCTTCAGATCGCGGATCAATTTCAGCAGAGGATTGCAGACGGCGAGCTCAAGCCGGGAGATCAACTGCCAACCGTGAGGGAGCTCGCAAACGAACTAGAGGTCAACTTCAATACCGTCGCGCGGGCGTACCGCATCTTGGATGACAACGGGGCGATTTCGACTCAGCAGGGTCGGGGCACTTACGTCATCGAGCCTGGTACCGGTGGGCGCGCTACGTTGGAGGAAATTGCGAGCAGATTTGCGGCGCAGGCCTTTCGGCTGGGCTATGAGCCGGAAGAGGTCGCGCAGGCGGTGGGCTTTGTTCTGGGTCAGTGGGAGCAGGAAGGTAAGCCGCCAGAGGACTAGCGAATGTTT
>CAYZXF010000438.1:0-8183 GCA_964482355.1 uncultured Anaerolineaceae bacterium
CACGCCGCTTGCCCCATCAACCAGGAATACGATGGCGTCCGCAGCCAGGATCGCTTGCTCGGCCTGTGCCCGGATCTGGGGTAGATATCGTTCGTCGATCGAGTCAACCGTGGGGTCAAAGCCGCCCGTGTCAATCAAATCAAATGCCACTCCATTCCACTCGGCCTCGGCCACAGTCCGATCGCGTGTGGTGCCGGGCCGCTCATGGACGACCGCCAGCCGCTCGCCGGCTAAGCGATTGAACAGAGTGGACTTGCCCACGTTGGGCCGTCCAACTAGAGCGACAACTGGTTTTGTCATGCTCAATCAGGGGGAGGCACGGGAGTGGGCGGGGGTTCTGCAGAAATTGTGATCTCGATGGTGGAGGGGAACACCGGATCATGCTCCACATCAGTTGGTGCGATGAGAATGAGCGGTGACACCAGATGAACGCCAACCTCCAAATCGAGCAGATCCACAATGACTCGCACATCTTCAAGTTGTAGTGAATTGAGCGTGGGAAGCGGGCCGTTTAAGATGATCTCGACCGCTTCAGGCGATAGTTTTGCAAATAGCCCATCCGTTAGCCCGCGGAATTCCACTAAACGACTAACGGTAATGGTGCCTTCGACCGGTGAGATGCTGACCTTAACCAGCACTCCTTGATCTTCGACTGGAGAGACCCCATCGGGCAAGTCCAGCGAAAGGCGTCGCTCAAGATCGTTGGTTGCGCCGCTGAGGTCGAGGGGCGAAGTAACCACGAATCCCGGAAGCCCTTGCAAGGCGGTTGGATCGGACGAGAAGACCGTTATCACTTCTGGGGTAACGGAAACGTCCGTCAATCGATATCCGGCATCGGCCAGCTGCTCTTCTCCCTCCAAATTGGGAACTACAGATACCAGGCGGAATCGCTCGCGTGGCTCGATGGCGACATTTACTGTTGTGGTGCTTGGCTCAAGCTCGACGCTATCGACCACGTTCCCGCCACCGTCAACTGCAGTGAGCTGCACTTCCACTTCAAATTCCTCCCGTCGCTCGAGAATGTTGACTGTAGCGACGATCGAGACTACTTGATCGACCTTCGAGAGCGGCCCCAGAATAACAGCTTTCTCAGGCAAGGCGGCTATCGAGGTCGTCCGGTAGCCGAGCTGCGGCTCACCTACCGCGATTACATCGATACCCAAACTGGCGGTGGCTGCGCGCTCGAGGGTTAGGGAGATCGTTCCCGGGTTCGACTGAGAAACTTGCGCCGGTTGAACTCCTAGGCTGGTCTCGACCGGTAGCTCGTGAGTGCCTTCTTCCAGGCCCTCTAGATGGACCGCAAGGGCGATGCTTTGAGAGCCAAGTTGTTCCCAAACCGACAGAGGAGCGCGCACAGTAACATTTCCGGCCACGGGAGGAGCTTCGCCGACGACAAGCAAACCTTGGCGCAGACCAGTGTAGTCGATTGGGATTGGACCAAGCTCGCGCGTCTCTGTGGGGTCGGCATTCGTTACCGCAACAATCCACACCGATAGCGCCAGAATGAAGGCGAGCGCAAGCGATCCGAGGTTTCTCCAGAGCCAGCGCAGCATCGCTAGTCGCCGGTGGCCTCAGCGCGATTGGTTCTCACCAACAAGCGACTGAGCCAATTCGGAAGACCGCTCATTCGTCTCGGGCGATAAAAGGCAATGAGGATATTCCGCAGTCGGCTGCGATCCAGCCTTCGGATCATTCGACCATTGTGTGTGATTGAGATATCGCCGGTCTCTTCCGAGACCACTACCGATACCGCGTCGCTAACCTCACTGATACCGAGTGCTGCGCGGTGTCGCAGCCCGAGCTTACGCTCAGCCCCACGCGAAATAGTTCCACCGGCAGACAGGGGCATCACGACCGAAGCAGCCGCCACGCGATCGTCGCGCAGAATCACCGCGCCATCATGCAATGGCGTGTTGACGTAAAAAATCTGGAGCAACAGCTCGGTCGAGAGCGCCGCGTCCAGGGCGACTCCAGTCTCAACGTAGTCGTCAAGACGATCCTCTCGCTCGATGGTAATGAGGGCTCCATGTCGAATCTCGGCAAGGCGCTGGCTTGCGCTCACGATCAAGTTTACGGTTCGCTCGGCCTCAGCTGGCTCCGAGTACAGGCTAAAGAAGGTCCCGGCACGACCCACGCGCTCAAAGGCTCGCCGGATTTCCGGAGCAAAAACAACCGGGATGACGAATAATAGAGCGGGCAGTGTGGCGCTCAGCAGCGATTGAAAGCCTGGAAGTGGTAACAGGGCGGTCAGAAGAGCCATTACGACAAGCAGCAGCACCATCCCTCTTAGCAGTACCACCGCGCGCGTACCTCGCAACAAACTAATCACGAGGAAAAATATTGCGGTTACGAGCAGCAGATCCAGGATAGCGAGCGGGGAAACTCGCTGCAGGAAAAAGGAGATTTCGTCAGTCAGATTGTCCATTAGTCTGTACGCGCACAATCATCCCATATTGTGAGAGATCCCGCAGTTGTCCCGCGTTAGGGATGGCTTCGCTACTAATTAAAACCCGGGAAGTGGCAGTCAGCCGCGCTGAGGAAGGCTAGTACGTAGGGTTGAGTAGCCTGTGCCGGTGGTTATCCGTGACCGTCGGTCACATGTGACCTATGGTCACTGATTATCCTTCAGGTTCTTGAGCAAGTCTTCGTAGCCCTCGGCGTCTGGCGGGTTCAGGTCGACGATGGCCTGGATGCTTCGGATCGCATCATCTTTTTGTCCGGCATCCAGCTGGATCTCCCCCAGGGCGTCATATTGCGCGATGGCGTCCGCGGTACGCCCAGCGGCCTTATACGCTTCGGCAAGCCGCGCATGAAGCGCCTGCCGGCCCGGGTGCTCGCGAGCCATCTCTTCCAGCAAGTTCATGGCTTCCGCGCCGCGGCCGGATTCGACCAGGAATTCGAGATAGCTGTCCAATTCCTTTGCAGCCTGATCCTCCTGACCGATGCGCAGGTTGAGATCGATGAGGCTCACGCGGGCCTTGTCGTCGCTCGGATCAATGGTACGTATCTGTTCGTATACCCGCAGCGCCCTCCGCTGGTCGAGTCGGGAGAGATCGATATCGCCCATCATGTGGAGGATGCGCAGCGGCCAGCCGTTCCCGGTCGACATTTGCTGGGATAGGCGAAGCGAATTGGCCAGCGTCTTTCGAGCCATATCAATCTCGGCCATGTCCTGATAGATCTCCGCCAGTTCGAGCGACTGATTGAGCGCCTCATCGCCGCGATCTTGCTGCACCAGCAGCTCGATCAGCTTTGTCCGGGCCGGAATGTCCACCGGCGCATGCTGCAATATCTTCATATATACATCTGCAGCCTGAGCGCTCTCCCCTCGCACTCGGTGGGTCTCCGCGATCATAGAGAGTTTTTCGTAGCCGGCCTCAGTTCGCCCTGAGGCAATCTGAACATCTGCCATGCGGCGGTGGAGGGTGAGATAGGTTGGCGCGTAGTCAAGCGCCAGCAGCGCTTCTTCCAACGCAGATGAGTACAGACCCTGATCCATAAGTCGGTCGATGCGTTGCATTGACCGCAGCACCTTATCGGTGTCGCCGACCGCGAGCATCTCCGCGATGGGCACGACACCATCCCCATCGCCTTCCTTCTCAAGTTCTTCTCGGGCCTCCTTGAGCCGCTGAAGCCACTCCGGACCGGTGAGGAATTCCAGCGTGTTGTCGACCATCTGCTCGAGTTCTTTCTTGTCTCCCTCTGTTTCAGTGGCAAGCAACGTCTCGTAGTACTGATTCAGATCCTTGGACTGACTGGATTCAACCGTCAGGCTATCTGCGAGTTTGAGAGCTTGCAGGAGGTATCTCGCCGCCTCGGGCATATCGCCCTTGTCCTTTGCCAACCTGCCCAGAGCCAGGTTTGCACCTAGTGCCAATTCCGGGTGGCCGAGGGAAGCGATTAATTGCTTGCGCGCATCGTCCGAATTCCCGAGTTCCTTATAGAGAATGCCGAGGTTGTAATGAGCGGCTGGATGTTCCAAACCGCTGTCCATGGCGCGCTTGAACTCCTTGATCGCTTGCTCCATATGCCCACGTGTCTGCAAATCAATGGCTTCGGCCAAATAGCGGTAGATTGCGGTAGACGGTTTGAGCTCACCGGTGTGTCCACTGGTAATGTCCGACATCCCAAGGCCCTTCTCTTTGCTCTCGTCCTGCGGCTCCTCAAATAGAATTCCAGCCAATATCGTGAGGGCTTCGCCCTGAGCGGCAGCCTCAGGATCCTTGAGTTGCTCTTCCTCCTGGATAGGATCGCTGCCTTCATCGCGAAGGAATTCCTGCACCTGAGCCATGCGCAAGGGCGCCGTTCCGCCCCGAGGTTGGGTTGGGGCTGGTAGGTCTTTGCCTTGATTCAGCAGTCTCAGAAACCGGGTGGCCTCTGAATCTCCGGGCAGGATTGCCAAGGAGCGCTGAACCGCTTCTTTTGCCCGGTCGGTCTTTCCGTTCTTCTGCAGGATTGAAGCTACGGAGAGGTACTCTAATGCGGAATCTCGGGTGCGCCCCAAGCGCTCGTAGGTGAGCGCAAGGCGAGATCGGGCCGCAAGGTTTTCTGGGTCAAGGCGCGCAATGTGGCGCCAATTATCTACAGCCTTACTTGCATCTTTGCGCCTGATGTACATGTCCGCCGAATCTTCGCGGGCTTGGATGGAATCCTCGATCCTTCCCAACCGCTCGTAGATTTCTGCACTCTTTTCAATTGGAATGGGATCATCGGGGGTGGCCTTGGATGCGGTCTGATAGGCCACGAGGGCCTCCTCGAGCTGACCCGTCTCAAGCAGGGCCAGCGCAAGGCTGTTCAGGGCATTCGGATTGTTAGGAAACTCTGCCAGCGCCTTGCGATAGAACTCGATGGCGCGGTTCCATTGGAGATCCCAGGCCGCGGAGTGGCCCAGTCGCATGGATTCGTTAAAGAGATCTTCACGTCCTGCCATTTGGGCGGCGATTTTAGCACAGGGGGGAAAGTCCCGCCGTTCGGGCCGTGCGCGCCCAAATGAGAGGCAGCGCCGTTAGGCCTTGAAAGGCTTCCTCTGTCCCCTTCGGGCAGGGGCCCGCCTGGACCCTAGCTGTTGAGAGGCTTCATCTGCTCCCAATTTGGGCCGGATTTGGCATCGGTCTTGAGCGGGACCTTCAGCTTGTATGCGCTTTGCATGACATCTTGGACTAACTGCGTGGTTGCCTTGAGCTCCTTCTTCGGAACTTCGAACACAAGCTCATCGTGTACCTGTAGCAGCATGACAGCCCCCAGCTCTGCCTGCTCCAAAGCCTCTGGAAGCGCAATCATGGCAAGCTTTATGATGTCTGCTGCACTTCCCTGGATGGGCGAGTTTACCGCCTCTCGCTCGGCACGCGCCCGCACCTGGGCGGGGGCCGGCTGGCCATCTTTGGAAAGCTGGGGAAAGTAGCGTCGCCGGCCGAGCAAGGTTTCGGTGTAGCCCTTCACCGATGCCATCTCTCGAACCTCTTCAATGTAGCTGCGCACACCCGGGAAATTTTCAAAGTAAGCATCCACAAAGTTCTCGGCCTCGGCCAGCGTCATGTCGGTGGCGCGGGTCAAACCGAATGGGCTCATCCCATAGATCAAACCAAAATTGACCGCTTTAGCTCTGCGCCGCTGCTCGGAGGTGACATTGTCGATATCAGCGCCAAATACTGCCGCCGCCGTGGCCGAGTGAATATCCTGATTTTCATTGAAGGCCTTGATCATTGTCTTGTCGTTCGCTACGTGGGCCACGACCCGAAGCTCGATCTGTGAATAGTCCACGGCGAGCAACGTATGTGCGCGCGAAGCGACAAAGGCGCGGCGAATCTGACGACCCAACGCGGTACGAATAGGAATGTTCTGCAGGTTGGGGTTGGAGGAGGCGATACGGCCTGTGATTGCGCCGGTCTGGTTATAGGAGGTGTGAACTCTCCCGGACTCTGGGTTGATTTGCTCCGGAAGCGAATCGGCGTAAGTTGATTTGAGTTTTGCGATCTCTCGGTGTTCCAGTACAAGCGCCACAACTTCATGCTCTTCCTTTAAGGAGGCCAGAACGTCGGCGGCGGTGGAGTACTTGCCGGCGGCGGTTCTTCGAGTGCCATCGGGTGGCTTCAGGGCCAGCTCCTCAAACAGCACGTCCGAGAGCTGCTGGGTCGAATTTACGTTAAACGAGTGGCCGACCATATCAAACAGTTCAGCTTCGATCGTGCCCAATCGCTCAGCGAGCTCGTCGGAGAGCCCAGCCAGGAACTCGGTATCCAGCCCGATGCCGGCCATCTCCATCGCGGCCAAGATCCGAACCAGAGGCATTTCCAAATCGTTGAAGAGCGCCTGTTGCCCGCGTTCTGTCAGCTCCTTGTCCAGAATGGGGCGAAGCCTGAGGCAAATTTCGGCGTCGGCGGCGGCATAGGGCGCCGCGTCGGCGATGGGTACTTCAGCCATCGTCTTTTGTTTGCGACCGGTACCGATCAATTCGTCGATGGGTGTCATCTCAATACCCAGTCGCACCCAGGCAAGCGCTTTTAGTCCAAGATTGCGCGAAGACGGGTGCACAAGCCACTCCGCCATCATGGTGTCGAACACCAGCGGCTCCGACGCCAGCCCATTGCGTGCCAGGAGCGTGTAGTCAAACTTGAGATTGTGTCCGACCTTTTCAATTTTCGGATTGGTCATCGGCTTTTGCAGTGCCGCGATGACGGTTTCGAGCTCGAGCTGCTCCGATCCGGAAAGATCTGGGTTGTGACCAACCGGGATGTAGTAGCCCTGCCCAGGCTTAACGGCCAGCGAAATACCCACCAGGTCGGAGTTCACCGCATCCGGGGCGGTGGTTTCGACGTCAAATGCGATCGCCTTGGCCTTGTTCAGGCGCTTCACGAGAGCTTCGAGCGCCTGCGGAGTATCAACGATGATGGTCTCGGTTTCAGGCGCTACCTTGGCCTCGCTGACATAGAGCTCGCCTTCCAGGCCCCCTTGTTTTTCCAGTCTGTCCAGTAAGGTTCGAAACTCCAGCTCTCGAAAGATCGCCACGATTCGATCGCGGTCATAGCCCTGTGCCCGGCAGCTTTCGAGATCGAAGTCGATCGGCACATCGGTCACAATCTCGCCCAACTTTCGGCTTAATTCCGCATCCTCTCGACCCGCTTCGAGCTTATTCGAGAAGCGAGGCGGGATCTCCTCAATGTGCGCGTAAATTCCCTCCAAATCTTGGTAGTCCTGCAGCAGCGAGGTGGCGGTCTTCTCGCCCACACCGGCTACGCCCGGGATGTTGTCGCTTTTGTCGCCCACCATGGCCTTTAGATCCACCAACTGTGAGGGTTCAAGCTGGTATTTTTCCCTCACCTGCTTGGGGCCATAATCGATCGCCTCCGAGAGCTTCTGTCCCGCAAGCCGAATGGCGACCTGCTGGTCTACAAGCTGCAGCAAGTCTCGATCCCCGGTCAGGATGATGACCTTTACGCCATCCGCACCGACACGCTTGGCAATCGTACCCAGCACATCGTCCGCCTCATAACCTTCTGCTTCCAGGATTGGGATTCCGAATGCGGCCACAACTTCGCGTATGCGCTTGATTTGCAAGCGCAGATCGTCCGGCATCTTCTCGCGAGTCCCCTTGTAGTCGGGGAATATTTTGTCGCGGAATGTTTTGCCGACGTCAAATGAAACCGCCAGGTACTCCGGGGAATCCTGCTCTAAAAGCCGAAGGATGACGGAGGTAAACCCGTATGTGCCAGCTGTTGGCTCGCCGGAATTGGTCATCCAGCGCGCAGGATCTCCACCGCGGGTCAGAGCGAAATATGCACGGTATGCCAGGGCATGGCCGTCAATTAGATAGAGACGATCGGCCTCGGTCACCGCGGAATTCCCACGATCCTAGGCGCGAGCCAGAACGCCCAATCCTCATTGAAAGGACCGTTTGCCTGCACCGCGAGTACGAATTCAACCGACCTACCGGCTAGCGATGAGAGATCGACCTCAACCACTCTGAACTCGCCGTCATAGGTCTCGTCCCAATCTCTCAGCGGCGTCAGCACGCCGCCATCCGCTCGATAGTTGAGCTGCATCGTCATGTCACAGGCAAGTGCGTCGAACAGGCATCCAATGACCGCGTGAAACTCGTCGCCGTCTTCGACAACAAAGGCGGGGAATCTGCCGCTGATTACGCCGTTGTTGACCCATTCTGGGTGCGTAAATAGGGCTGGTTCATT
>CAYZXF010000439.1:0-3155 GCA_964482355.1 uncultured Anaerolineaceae bacterium
TATGGTGGACACGCCGGGTACCGATGCAGAAGGCCAGGAAGGAGAAGCAGATCGGCAGAAGGCGCTTCTGGCCGCGCGCGAGGCAGATCTGCTTGTGTTGGTATTGGACGCATCACACGGGGTGCGAAATCCCGAGCGGGCACTGCACCAGGAATTGAGCGCCCTGGGAATACCGATGATCGTTGCGCTTAACAAGACGGACTTGGTTGGTGAAGAATCTGCGGCAGTGGCCGGCCGTGCGATCGGTACGCTGAAAGTAGATCACGATGAATTGATCCCGATCAGCGCTCTTCACCAGGAGGGCCTCGAAGACCTGCTCCTGGCAATGGTGAGAAAAGAGCCGGAAATCCTGGTTGCGCTGGCAGAGGAGTTGCCGGCATATCGGAGAAGTCTGGCGCAAACCGTCATCGTGCGCGGTGCTTCTGCGGCGGGGGCCATCGGCTTTACTCCGCTGCCGATCATTGATTTCATCCCGCTTCTTGGGGTGCAGGTGACCATGGTGTTGGGAATTGCGAGGATCTATGCCTACCGTATTAGTTTCGCCCGCGCGCGGGAAATGATTGCCACATTTGGAGCTGGCGCATTGGGCAGGCTGGCATTCTATGAGCTGAGTAAGTTCGGTGGACCTCCGGCCTGGCTCCTATCAGCCGGAGTTGCTGCGGGGACTACCGCGGCCCTCGGCTACGCAGCCGTGACCTGGTTTGAGAGCGACCGGAAATTGACGAATGAGGAAATGAGGGCCTTGATGATCCGGACCTCGCAGGCCATGATCGGGCGCTTGAAGTCGCTTGGGAAACGGAAGCCGCGGAAGACAGATCTGCAGGAGCAGCTGGATGAGGCGATGGAAAATCTGCCAATGGGGGATTAAGCAGCGGATCCCCGGCGCCGGCTGGCAATAAAGCCCCGCCCGGGAGCGAAAAGAAATACCACCCCGAAAATTACGGTCGCCACCAGCACGATCATCGGCCCCGAGGCGACCCCCAACTGGAACGAAAGAACCAATCCAGCGACCCCCGAGAACATCCCGAATACGGCCGCAACAATCATCATGGAAGGCAGCCGCCGAGTGAGCAAAAACGCGGACGAGGCTGGGGTAATCAGCATGGCTAAAACCATCACCACCCCGACCGCGCTCAGCGATATCACTATCACAACCGCGAGCAGGACTAGAAGCAGATTGTTGAGCCAGCCGACCGGGAGCTGCATGGTGGTTGCCAGAACCTGATCGAAAGCTAGCACCTGCAGCTCTTTGAAAAAAGCCACAATGAAGACCAGCACAGCGGCTGCCAGCACTGCAATTACCAGCAGGTCTATCGGAGAGACAGCTAGCAGGTTGCCGAAGAGGATGTGTTCCAACTCCTCCCCGTAGTCGCCCCCGCGCAAAGATATCAAGGCGATGCCAAGCGCAAATGCAGCCACAAAAATCACACCGATGGCGCTGTCCTCCTTTAGGGTTGTCGTACCGCTGATCAGGTTGATCAGCAGCGCCGCCAGAATTCCGGCGATGAGAGCCCCGACCAGCAGCGGCCAACCGAGAAGAAAAGCAATCACAACCCCAGGCAATACGATGTGAGCTAACGCATCCCCCAAGAACGCCATCCCTCGGAGTACGACGTAGCAGCCGAGCACCGGCGCCACCGCCCCGATGATGATCGCGGCCATGAGACCGCGCACCGCCAGCGGGTCTGCCAGCAGAGATTCCATTACTCTCGACCCTCGTGATGGGTATCGATCACCACAGTCCCATCGGAAACAACATGCAAGTGCCCCCCATAGGCCGCTTGCAAGGCCTCCGACGTAATTGCGGTCTCAGGAGCTCCGAAAGCGACCAGCCGCCGATTAAGCAGCATCACCTGGTCAAAACGCTCGGCAGCGAGATTGAGATCGTGGGTTGCAATGAGCACTGTGATGGACATCTGGCTCAGTTCGTCCAGAATGTTAAAAATCGCTTCCTGCGCCGGCAAATCCAGGCCTGTAAGCGGCTCATCCAGCAACACAATGTCGGCCTGCTGCGCCACGGCCTGTGCCAGGTAAACCCGCTGTTGTTGTCCAGCGGAGAGTGCGCCGATGTGTCTTTCTCGCTGGACCGTAAGACCCACACGCTCGAGAGCCGAGTCAACCTTCTCCCAGTCGGACTTTCGGGGCCAGCGAAACAGCCCAATCTCTCGTATGCGGCCCATCATCACGACTTCCGCCACAGTGACCGGGAAATCCAGATTCACTTGCGCCCGCTGTGGAAGATACCCAACGCAAATGTGACGACCGGGCCCATGTCCAAAAATATCGAGCGTTCCGCCTGTGGGGCGTAGGATCCCGGCGATGACCTTGAACAAGGTGGTTTTACCGGCCCCGTTTGGACCTACTATTGCCAGCCGCTGCCCGGCCTCGACAGTGAATGTAAGATCCTCCAGGGCGAGCGTGCCGTCATATGTCGCTCGCAGCGACTCAGCACGAATGGGGGGCGCATGTTTGTCGTGAGAGTGGTTAGGGTCCATTAGCCCGGCGAGCATAAGACCGGCCCTGGCGGTTGTCAAGGGAGTTATAGTTGGAAGATCGAATCAACGTTATCCGATCCCGAGTTCAATCGACCAAATCCCGCCTACAAGGAGCTGCGCCAGTGATCCAAATTGAGTCTCTGCTCTCGGCCCGACTCTTCATGAGTCCACAGCGAGTGGGAGCACGAATATTTTTCATAAGCAATCTGTCCGGCAGGCTCAGCCTCTATGCCATGAACTATGGAGGAAGCGTTCCGGAGCCGCTGCTGCCGCCCGATATTGCTCTCCAGAACCCCACTCTGGTAGGAGGCAAGCCGTTTTACGTATATCCAAAATTGGAGCAGATCGTGGTCATGCTGGATCAAAATGGGGACGAAAACTACCAACCCATGGTTATCCCGATCGATGGAGGCTTTCCGGAAGAGGCCTTTCCCGGCGCTCTGGGAGGCTACCGCTCACACCTGGAGCTCTGCGACAGCGAAAAAAACATTCTCTACCTGGGTGCTGAATCCAGGGAAGAGGCCATAGTGGAAGCCATTCAAGGCCGCCTGGGCGAAAAACCCGAGCTCTCACGCTTGGCCAGCAGCCCATACGGAAACATCGGAGGCGATGATCACTATGTGAGTGCGGTCAACAAGGATCATACGAAGGCCGCTTTGA
>CAYZXF010000440.1:0-1833 GCA_964482355.1 uncultured Anaerolineaceae bacterium
CCACGGGAACGACGCTAGAGAGGGTTCCTATCTCACCAGACATGAAAGTTCAAGTGGACAAAAAGCTGCGCAAGCGATTAGCGCTTCTGGCGCTGGTCGGCGCGATCTTTGCCTGCACGCTTCCGGGCACTTCGTCTCCAACACCATTCGCTCTGCCAACAGCGGATGTCACGCTGACAGCGATGTTTTCGGAGACGGAGGAACGAGTGCCGACGGAGCCGCCACCCATCACACTCGGTCCTGGCCCTAGCCCAACGCCTTCACCAACGGTCATTCTTGGCGGCGCAACCGGCACGCCCGTCCCAGTAGGAACGACCACACCGATTGCCAAAGACACGCGCCCCAACGGAAGTCCGGTCGAGGCAGCCTTCATGGATTCGCCGCCCACTCTGGATGGCGATCTGAGCGACTGGAGTTCAACCACATTCAATGCAAACCAGATCGTTTTTGGCGCCAGCAATTGGACTGGGGTCAGCGATGCATCTGGCGTTTACTACATCGGATGGACCAATGAAGCTCTTTACCTAGCGATCAAGGTCACAGACGATACTCACGTACAAGTTTCAAGCGGAAGCTTTGTCTACAAAGGCGATGAGGTAGAGCTGCAGCTAGATACCAATCTGGAGGGTGACTTCTTCTCGAATGTACTCTCCGGCGACGACTATCAAATCGGTTTGTCGCCTGGCAATTTCAGCAATCTGGGCCAAGAATCCTGGCGCTGGTATCCGCAATCGACCCGCGGTCCACTCTCGGTAATCACAATTCACGCAATATCCAGATCGGACGGCTATGATCTGGAGGCAAAAATCCCGTGGTCTATCTTTGGAGTGAGTCCGGTCGATGGCGCGCGATACGGTTTTGCGCTCTCGGTGTCCGATAACGATCTAAAGGGAGCTCCGGTTCAGCAGTCGATGGTTTCCAGCGTTAGTTCTCGGACGCTCTCGAATCCAACTACATGGGGTACGCTGATTCTCGGGCAATAACCTGCGCAAGACCTAAGGCCTATGAAACCAAATGGGGCTGTCCAGGTGGACAGCCCTCTATTCATTCAGCCGCAGGTCGGTCGATCGGTTTGGGGACGGTGGGTTCGAGGATCGTCTGGCGAACAAAGGAGTGCAGGGGACTGCTTCTTCGCTTCACCATCATTACTGTAACGTTCGCGTTGCGCGCAACGCGTTCGGCAAGCGTGCCAACCATGAAATTCCGGAAAATCGGCTCCTCTGAGGCGCCGATCACAATCAGATCGTAGCCTTCTGCCACATCCAAGATCGCGGCCGCGCGATCATCACTTTGCACCATAATGGTTCCAATGTGATCGTACTCCACACCCTCCTGGCTGGCTTCTAAGGCGCGCTGACCCACAACTTCTGCGCGGTGGTTGGATCCTAACGGCAGCACGTGCAGGATCGACAGGCTGACGTCTTCCTGACTCTCGGCATTTGCCATGCTCACTGCCAGCTTCACGGCCAATCTGCTATTCAGTCCCCCAGTAACCGGAACCAGGATCTTCTTCAGCGGCCTCCATGGCCGGTAGCGGACGACAACCACATCTGTAGGGGGATTATCAACGATGGGATCGATGACGGAGCCGAACAAGCTCCCGGAGGAATTTGTATATCCAGGCCAGCCAAGCACCATCAGGTCTGAGGCGTTTTCGCCGGCTGTCAGCCTTATCGCCTCCGCTACCTTTCTGCCGAGCCGGATGATCGTGTGGACTGGGACATCACGCTCCTTAGCCCATGAAATCGCTTCATCCAACAACGGACGGGATTCTTTGAGGAATATGCGGCCGTCGGTCAGTGAGAGCTGTTGCGGAACCTGCACCACGTGCAG
>CAYZXF010000441.1:0-4078 GCA_964482355.1 uncultured Anaerolineaceae bacterium
TTGACCTCACCCGAACCTGTGGATCAGGCGTTTATGGACATGGCGGCCTACGTGGATCAGCTGGAGCAGCTGCTGGGCGAGTGAGGCAACCGAACACTGCATGAGCAAATTCCAACGCGAGCTAAACGCGGCTGAAGATGAACTCGATCTGTTGGACAGGGCCGTGATCCTGACCTATGCATTTTCCCTTTGGGGAGAGCAAAGCCTGCAAGATCGCTGGCCTGAAGATCGCGCCTTGCGCGAGCCGGCTACGCTAGAGCAAATGATCTATTTGTGTCAGGACCGACTGACCGCTGCTCAGAAGCGAAACGCCGCCCAAAGCGAGACGGTCTTCAGCGAAATCTTCGATGCGTTGAGCCGGATGCAAGATGACATTGTTGATCCGGGAGAATACGGACCTCCTACTTAAGCCACCCGCAGGCGTTCTCGAGCTCTACGCCATTCAAGCTCGGCTGCGACCCAAGGCCAAGGCGCGCAGCACCCTCATTCGCAACGAAAAGATCAAGTACTCCAGGATCGGTTCCACCGTTTGCGGTTTGCTCCTACACTGAACCCTCAGGAGAACACCATGAGCAAACGAATCGCAAGCGGAATCATATTGATCTCAGGCTTGTTTCTTGTGGCAGCGTGTAACGTGCCGTTTGGCGGAGACCAGACTGAGCCCGAGGCCCAAGCGCCTGAAGCAGAACCGCCCGCGGAGCAACCTGCCGAGGATCCAAAATCTGAGCCGATTGAGGCCCCGGAAGAGACCATCGAAGAGCCCCAGGGCACTCCGATCGTGCATCTTGATCCGGAGACGCTCATCCTGGTCACCCACATTCAGATGATCAGTGCGGAACGAGGCTGGGGAATCGGCGGATTGGACGGCGCCTCAGATCATGTTTTCCGAACAAACGATGGTGGTCAATCCTGGATGGATGTAACCCCGCCAGAGCCGGCACCTGACGCGGAAAATCCATCCAAATCCGCGGTGAGCTACTTCATCAACCCTATGACGGGCTGGGTAGCGTATTACGAAGACACAATCGAACCGAGCCCGGGCCGTTTCCGCGTCTGGGGAACGATGGACGGCGGAGACACGTGGTCTGCCAGCCGTGCTCTTGAATTGGAATTTCTCGGAAGCACTGACTATCCGCCGATCCTTGGTTTCGAAGATGCTGACAACGGATGGCTTATTGCACGGCATGGACCGGCTGGAATGCACAACTATCCGATCTATTTGCTAAGGACCGCAGACGGCGGCCGGAATTGGGAAATGGCGATAACTCCGGCCGAAGGTGGTCTGCAAAGCTGCCGGAAAAGCGGAGTGGACTTCGGTACTTTAATGGTGGGATGGGCTACCGTAGCAGATTGTCCGGTGGTGGCTCCCGAAGTAGCGGTGACTCGCGACGGCGGCCGAAATTGGGAACCGATCATGCTTCCTGCGCCAGACAGTCGCCCCCAGCTGTTTGAGACCGAACTCTGCGAGGGCCATTCGCCGCAGCTAGTTACCGGGTTGATCGGTGCGGTGGCAGTGAGTTGTCGCACCGGCTTGAACCTCAACTACATTTACACTACCCAGGACGGTGGCGAGACCTGGGAAAGCCACCTGTATCCGGGAGGAGAGCTGTCGTTGCTAAGCCCAAGGACGGCATTCGCCTTCGATCGACACATTTACCAAACCCTGGACGGAGGCCAATCGTGGGAATTTGTAAAAACCGTTCAGTGGGATGGCCAGTTCAACTTCGTGAGCGAGCAGATAGGCTGGGCAGTCGCGCGGGATGGCGATGCCTTGGCCCTGGTGACCACCACCAATGGCGGTAAGACCTGGAGCTTGCTCAAGCCTTCAATCATGTCCTGATTCAAGGCGTCCACGGCAGCAGGACCAGGAACTTGCTCAAGCCCTCAATCACGTCCTGACTTTTAGCACCGACCCCTAAGGCCCTCGCTTATACTCTGGCTCGCCGAGACCCTCTCCTGAGGGAGAGGGTCCTATTTTGTCCGGGTGAGGGCTGCCTCAGCATGGATTCCTCAATTTCAGTCAAAGAGCTATCAAAGACCTACATGGTCAATGAGCGATCCGCAGGCATGCGCGCCGCATTGCGCGGCGTATTCCGCCGCAAGAAAAAGGAAGTTAAAGCGGTCCAGTCGATCAGTCTGGAAATCGAGCCAGGAGAGATCGTCGGCTTCCTGGGCCCAAATGGCGCGGGAAAAACCACGACACTGAAAATGCTTTCCGGCCTGCTGCACCCGACTGGCGGCCAGGCTCTCGTGCTGGGATATGAACCACACAAGCGCGAGAAGGATTTTCTGAAACAAATCACGCTCGTCACGGGCCAGCGCAATCAATTGGTGTGGGATATACCGGCCATCGATTCATTCGAAGTCAATCAAGCCGTCTACGAGATCGACCGGGACCAGTTCAAACGCACGGTCGACGAATACATTGAGTTGCTAGAGCTTGAAGAACTCGTGCGAAAGCCGGTGCGGCAGCTCTCCCTGGGGGAGCGCATGAAAGTGGAGATTGCGGCTGCCTTGCTCCATCGGCCAAAAGTGCTCTTTCTCGATGAACCCACCCTTGGCCTGGATGTTCCTATGCAGCGACGCATCCGCAAGTTCATCGCAGACTACAACAAACAGGAAGGCGCAACGGTGCTGCTCACCAGCCATTACATGGCGGATGTCCAGGCGCTTTGCAAGCGGGTAATCGTAATCCACCATGGGGAGCTTCTCTTCGATGGCCAACTCTCGGAGTTGGTCCAACGATTTACCGGCTACAAGGAGATCGTAGTGGAGCCCAAGGATCGGGCCACCGACCTTTCTCGCTATGGCGAAATTATGAGCCAGGATGCCGGCAAGATATCGCTGCGTGTCCCACGCAAGAAGGTGCCGGAGGTTGCAGCCAAGCTTTTGGCAGACATTCCCATGTTTGATCTGTCGGTTGAGGAGCCGCCGATCGAAGACATGATCGAGCGAGTATTTACCGAAGGAAGCGTTGAGACATCTAACTAACATCCTGGTGGCTGAATACAAGGTCCGACTCATGGCGGACTGGCAATATCGATTCCAGCAAAGCCTTGGAATGATGGGTTTGATGTTTGAGGCCGTCATCTATCTGGTGGTCTGGACCACGGTTGCCGAATCTCAGGGTGGCGAAGTCGGTGGGTTTACTGCCGCAGAGCTGGCCGGTTACTACATCGGTTGGATGCTGGTGCGGAATATCACCACCGGTTGGAGCCCGCAATGGTTCGAGTACCGGATCCGTGAAGGCGAATTCAATACCGCCCTGTTGCGGCCGGTACATCCCTACTTCCCCGACATCTCGCACATGATGGCCGGCAAGACCACTGCATTGGTTACGATGCTGCCGACCATGGCGATTCTTGCCTTGATCTTCCAACCCGAGGTCAATTTTGTGGCCTGGTCGCTCATCGCTATGATCCCTGCGCTGATCCTGGCCTTCCTGCTCCGGTACACCTTGATGTATGTCTGGGCCCTCACCGCGTTTTGGACCACGCGCATAACGGCACTCTTTGAGCTGTACTTTGCACTCGAATTTTTTTTCTCTGGCAGAATTGCACCCCTGGCGCTGCTGCCCGATTGGGCGCAGACGATCGCGCTCTATACGCCCTTTCCCTGGACGTTCGCATTCCCGCTCGAGCTCATGCTGGGTCGTCTGACACCGAACGAAGCGTTGTTTGGCTTTGCGATGCAGGCCGTGTGGCTGACGATTGCTGTGATTGCTGTTCGCGTGATTTGGCGCAGGGCGATTAGGCACTATTCGGCGGTTGGAGGCTGACGTGCACTATCTGCGATTGATACGCACTTACTACAGACTGAGCATCCTCAATGAGCTGCAGTACCGCGCAAATCTGGTGATGCAGATCTTCAGCTCTCTGGTGCAGCTGGGGATCGGTCTAGCCGGGATAGGCCTGGTGTTCTACAACACGGACTCTCTAGGGGGTTGGCAGCCGGCCGAACTGCTGGTCGTGCTGGGGGTATACACGCTAATCGCGGGAATTGCTCGAAGCTTCATACAGCCCAATATGTATGAGCTCATGGAAGGCATCTACGATGGCAAGCTCGACTACACGCTGAC
>CAYZXF010000442.1:0-6237 GCA_964482355.1 uncultured Anaerolineaceae bacterium
AAGTCCTACGGGCGATTGTGGACGGCCGGACGATGGTGGTCCGCAATGATTATTCGGGGAAGATCACTGGCTTCGACGAAGCCACTATACGATCGATCCTTGCACGGGGACAACTGCCTGTGATTCCGCCGCTTGCCTACAGCGAGTCGGACGGCCTGCTGAATGTCGACGGTGACCGCGCCGCGGCGTCTATCGCGGCTGCCCTCGGCGCTGAGAGCCTAATGATATTCACCAACGTGCCCGGCCTGATGAGTCGCTACCCGCAGGAAAACAGCCTGGTTCCCCGTGTGGATCGAAACCAATTAGATCAGGCATTGGGTTGGGCGCAGGGCCGTATGAAGCGCAAGGTCTTGAGTGTGCAGCAGGCGCTGGACGGGGGCGTACGCCAGGTGGCGCTGGCGGATGGGCGTCAGCAGCACCCGCTTTTGAGGGCCTTTTCTGGCGAAGGGACGTGGTTCAATGCCTGAGCTTGATAGACCTGCGCCCAGGCTCACAGATGCGGAGGCTCAAGCGATCATGAATCTGGAGGATCATCATACCTCCGGCGCTTACCCTAAGCGGCCGCTGGCTATCGTACGCGGCGAGGGGATCTGGTTATGGGACGCCCAAGGCCGACGATTTATGGATATGACCAGTGGGCAGGGAGTGGCACTCGTGGGACACAGTCATCCCACCATCGTTGAGGCCGTGAGGCGCCAGGCGGAGCTGCTCATTACCTGCCCAGAGATCTTCTACAACGATCGGCGCGGTGAGCTGTATGCCGCGCTTTCGCAGTACACGCCTGACGGGCTGAATAGATTCTTTCTATGCAATTCTGGCGCGGAAGCTGTCGAAGGCGCGCTGAAGTTCGCTCGGCTGAAGACCGGCCGACCGGGGATCGTGGCGGCCAAATCAGGGTTTCATGGCAGGACGCTAGGGGCACTTTCGGCCACGTGGAATCCGAGTTATCGGCGGGGTTTCGGACCCCTGCTGCCGGAGGTAACTCACATTCCGTTTAACGATCTGCGCGCTGCGGAGGCCGCGATTGACGACTCGACCGCGGCCGTAATTCTCGAAGTCGTCCAGGGGGAAGGAGGGGTCGTGACGGCCAAGCGTGAATTCCTCGAAGTCGTGAGTCAAGTGTGTGAGCAGCGCGGCGCGCTCCTGATCTTCGACGAAGTTCAAACGGGGCTGGGCAGAACCGGCCGGAGATTCGCCGCGGAGCATTTCTCCGTCACGCCGGATGTGTTAAGCCTGGGGAAAGGGCTTGCGGGCGGCTTACCAATTGGAGCGGTCGTCTGGCGCGACTCACTGGGCAAATGGGCGCGCGGCTCACACGGGAGCACGTTAGGTGGAAATCCATTGGCCTGCGCGGCGGCCACGGCAACCCTGGGGCTGCTTGGCTCCGGCTTGCTGGAGCACGCCGCGCGCGTCGGGGAAGGATTCCTGGCGGACCTGCGTGCGCTCGGGCATCCCATGATCCGCGAGGTCCGCGGTCTCGGATTGATGATCGGAATTGACCTTCGCATGCGCGTCACGCCGGTGCTTAAGGCCCTCATGGATCGCGGTGTGCTGGCACTTCCCGCCGGGCCAACGGTCCTGCGTCTCCTACCTCCACTGATCGTTTCCGAAGATCAGCTCAGCGAAGTACTCGATACGATTCTAGAGGCGTTGGAGGTGCGCGAGGATGAGTGAGGGACAGCACGGGGCGCCTGTGCACGTCTCGGAACAGGATGCGGAGGAGCTCCTGCGCGGGCTTGTCGCCATCCCGAGTCCATCGGGCGAGGAGCAGGAAGCCTCACAGTACCTGGCGCAATGGATGGGCGAGCATGGTTTTAGGGCGCGGGTGGACGAAGTAGGCAATGCTGTCGGAGAGCGCGGCCGCGGCGGGAAACAAATTGTGCTGCTCGGCCACATTGATACATTCCCGGGAACGGTGCCCGTCCGAGTGAATGGCCGAAAACTCTACGGCAGGGGGAGCGTGGACGCCAAAGGCCCGCTCGCGACTATGGTCGTTGCCGCCGCCGCGGCCGACCTGCCGCCAGACACCCAGCTGATTGTGATCGGAGCGACCGACGAGGAAAGTGCCGGCAGCCGCGGAGCTCGCCATATCCTGGACCGCTACAGCCCGGTCGTGTGCATCATCGGCGAGCCTGGACGTTGGGATCGGATTACATTAGGTTATAAGGGTCGACTGAAGATGGATTGGTCCTGGCGCGGCCCACTGGCGCACTCCGCCGCGCCCGCTCCCAGTCCGGCTGAGGTCGCGGTGGACACCTGGCGAAGCGTGCAGGACTTTGCCGATGCGCGCAACATGGGACGATCGGGCTTATTCCAGCGGCTGGAACCTAGGCTGGTGCGGCTTAATACGGGCCGAGATGGCGCATACGGCTGGGCTCGCATGGACATCATCCTGCGCCTGCCTCCTGACATGAATACCGGGGAGGTCGAAAGCAGCCTCCGGCAGCTAGGCCATGGAGCACGAATGCGCGTCTATGGCCAAGAGCAAGCCTTCGTGGCCGAGAAAAGCAACCTACTTACCCGAGCCATCCTGGCCGCGGTGCGAGCAGAGGGGGGTAAGCCCCGCTTTGTGCACAAAACCGGCACCTCGGACATGAACGTCGTGGCAGCCGTATGGGCATGCCCTATCGTGGCATACGGCCCTGGGGACTCGAGCCTGGATCACACGCCACACGAGCACATCGACCTGGATGAGTACCTCCGGGCATTGCGCGTGCTCAAGCAGGCACTGCAGACGCTCGTGGATCAGGTGGGGAATGCCGAGCTGGGGATGCTCACCGAGTAGATTTCTGAACCACCGAGGCCGCTGCAAAGTGCCAACAGCGCAAAGCCCCCGAGCGGCGGGGGCTCTGCGATATCATGTTATTGAAGATATTTACTTTTCCGCCGGCTGAGAGCCGTTCTCGGATGTCGGAGGGATCAGGTAGCCCAAGCCCTGGCGAGTGACGATATGGATCGGGTTCTTGGGATCCGGCTCGATTTTTTGGCGCAGCCGACTCAGGCAGACCCACAAGATCTCTTTGTCATCGCGATATTCTGGGCCCCAAACCGCAGTCAGCAGCTCCTCCGGGGTCAGCACTCGGCCCTCGGCGGCGGCCAGTGACTGGAGCAGCCGGTATTCGGTGGCAGTGAGTGCAATTTCGTCGCCGTTAGAGGTCACCAGTGCTCGGGCGAGATCGATCTGCAGCTCATGATGCACGTAGATCGGCTGATGAAAATCGTTGTCCGTCTGCCGCTCTGCTCGCCGCAGCACGGCACGAACGCGCGCAAGAAGTTCTTGTGCTGAAAAGGGCTTCACGATGTAGTCGTCAGCGCCGGCGTCGAGCCCTCGCACCCGGTCGCGCTCCTCACCTTTCGCGGTGAGAATGATGATCGGCACCGTCGAGAATTCTCGAATGCGCTCGGTAGCAGTGAAGCCGTCCATGATCGGCATCATGACATCCATGAGGATGAGATCCGGCTGTTCATTGGCGACGTGCTCGACCGCCTTCTGCCCGTCGTGGGCCGTCTCTACCTCGTAGCCCGCAGTTTCAAGATTGACTTGAACCAATCGTACATATCTTGGCTCGTCGTCTACGACTAAAAGTGTATTGCTCTTGCTCATATCACCCCTCCGGTACCGGTTGCATCACTTCAATGGGCAGTGTAAAGAAGATTCGTGTGCCAGATCCTTCCTGGCTCTCCACTCCGATTTCGCCGCTGTGCGCTTCGATTATTTTTCGGCAAATGTACAGTCCGAGACCCGTTCCACGGACGTTCGAGGTCTGTTCAGGCACTCTATAAAAACGCTCGAAGAGATGCGGCACGTGCTCGGGTGGGATGCCAGGCCCACCATCCTGGACTCCGATCTCCACTACATTATCGCGGCGGTCGGACGCCACCGCAATATGGGAACCCGGTGCATATTTGTTGGCGTTCGATAACAGATTGTCCATAACCTGTGCAATCCGGGTCGGGTCGGCCTGCAGCACGGGAATGTCATCCCCAATTTCGATCTCGACTTCCATATCCGGGTAAACCGCTTGCGTGCGCGAGACGGAATCTCGAATGATCGTTGACAGCTTTGTTGGCTCCAGGGTCATGCCAAGGGTCCCTGTCTCCAGGCGAGATGAGTCGAGCAGGTTATCGATGAGCTCACGCAGCCGATCGGCTTCTTCATCGACGATCTCGAGGAACTCAAACCGGGTCTCAGAATCCCAATTGGCGTCCTCTCGCATCAGAGTGGTCACATATCCTTTGATCATACCGAGCGGAGTTCGCAGCTCGTGTGAGATGGTAGAGATGAACTCGTCTTGCATACGGGCCAGCTCACGCTGGGCTTCTAATGAGGCGATACGGCGTGCCATACGCCGGTTTTCAAGCAGTTGGCCGACATGCCAGGCAACGAACTCCGCCAGCCGTATATGTTCGGGTGGGTAGGAGGGACCACCGAACCGGCCAAACACGAGTCCGCCCACGCAGCGGCCATGCACCATCATTGGAAGCCCGAGATAGTCACGGCGTCGCTCGCGGCCTTCAACACTGGGACCGGCATCTTCCTGCCGGAGAATAGTCTGTCCGCTCCGGTAGGCCTCGGTCGCGGCAGGCTCGCCCCAGACCAGGTCCGCCTCGCGCGACCGGCCACGGCCCAGCGCCAGCGCGTAAGCCGGTTCGAATTCGCCGGTTTCTTCACTCTGGAGGAATAACGAGACCACATCAAAGATGAAAATGGTTCGTGACAGGCGAAAAACCGCATCCAGGCCGGCTTCGGTATCGTAGGTTTCGGCCACGATGCGTGCGATAGCGTAGACCGCATTGAGCTCCGTGCCGTGTGTGAGAGGTCCCGGTCGAACCAGCGGTCCAGTCATACTTCTACGTCGACAATCTCCGGATCGTAGATCGGTAAATCAAATCGAAATGTAGATCCCTTTTTCTCAATGCTTTCGGCGATGATCTGGGAGCCATGCGCGTCAACGATTTGCTTCACAAGCGCCAGCCCTAGACCGGTCCCGCCGAAACGACGAGTTGCTGAGCTATCTAATTGATGGAACGGTTGAAAGACTTCATCAAGTTTTCCGGATGGGATGCCGATTCCTGTATCTGAAACCGCCACCGTCACGATACCGCTGACATGCTCTGCCCAAAGCTTTACGCTGCCATCATCGGGCGTGAACTTAATCGCATTGTCGAGAAGCTGGTAGAGCACCCAGCTGAATTTCTCGACGTCCACCTGAATTAGAGGAATTCCCTTGTCGATCGACATCCGGAGCTTGACTCCCTCTTGTGCGGCTTTAGGCTTCGACCGATCGATGATGTCCCGCGCCAGGTCGACCAACGAAATCGGCTCGAGCTTCAATTCGATGCCTTCTTTGGAGGCCGTAGAAAACGCGATCAAATCCTCAATCAGCTGGCCGAGCCTCACAGTGGCGCGACCGATCACCGTCATCGCCTTCCCTTGCTCGAGGGTCAGGTCTCCAAGCTCTTCCTCCTCAAGTAGCTCTACATAGCCTTTGATATGCGCTAGGGGAGTGCGCAACTCGTGGGAGACGTTTGATATCAAATTGGTCTTCAGTTGGTTGAGCTCCGTGAGCCGTGCTAAGGCTTGCTTGAGTTCTGATGTGCGTTCCGAGACTCTAAGCTCGAGGGTCCGATTGGCATCGGTCAGAGCGGCGTGCAGCTCGATGATTTGATTGGTGATGGCCATATCGATGGTCTCGCTTGAGACCATACCCATCTCCACCAAGGTCTGCCCTAGCAGCCGGCGATCCCCATTGTCGGCGAGTTCCTTCTGACGATCCAGGGCAGACTGCAACTGTTCATCAGAAAGCAAATCCTTTTCGATCAGGTAATCGCCGATGCGTGGGATAAAAGCAGCCGGAGTATCAGGGAGCGGAGCGGTTTCCGGGATTCCAGACAGGTAGCTTCGCTCTGCAAGCAGCGCAAGCAGAGCTAAGTCAACTCCGCAATTGGGACAGGTCCGCGAGTCCCCAGGAATCGGAAATTTGCACTGCGGACACGGGAGCATTTTTGTTTCTAATGCAGCGGGAGCGGCTTGAGCCATAATCAGTCGCGGATATCTTAGCTATTCACAAGGGGTCAAGCAAGTGGAAGGTAGTACTGCAAGGTCTCTGTAAGCTCAAGGGGGGATTTCTTCGTAGATAATGTTATCGATTTCGCGGGAATAGAAGATGGCGATCGAAGTCCTGTTGATTGACGACGACCCCGATCTTTCGACAATGCTACGGACCCTACTACGGG